>JBEAXM010000054.1:0-9761 GCA_041159805.1 Bacteroidota bacterium | reverse complement strand
AGGACGGTGGGATCGTATCTACGAAACCTACCGAAAAACCCTGGCTGTTGCGGTTTTATTAGGCGTTTTACTGTCTGTCGGACTTTATTTTGGCTCATCGCTGATAGCAGCGCATCTTTTTCAAAAACCAGGGCTCGCACGCTATTTGGAGGTAATATCATTTGCCGTCCTGCCTATGATCATGCGATTCATCAACTCCGAATGTTATCGTGGTTTTGGGATGAACCGGCAGTATGTGTACAGCCAGAACGTCGGATATTTCCTTTACGCAATCGTACTGCTTGGCATATTGTCTACTTTCATAGAAAATCCATTGCTGCCAAACATTGCATTTGCAGGAAGCTTGATCATCCTTGCATCATCCAGCACAATACTTGTGATCAGGAAAATCAGGATGAACACAACCGTTCCATCCAATGAATTGAAGGCGATTGATTGGGTGCGGTCGTCGGCCCCGATGATGATGGCGGGCTCCATCCTGTTGATTTCGGGTTGGATCACAACCCTGGTACTTGGCGCATTCGGATCCGAGTCGGATGTTGGCGTGTTCGCGGTAATCATCAAAATCACCGCTTTCGCAAACTTCGTCCTGCAGTCGGTCAACGGCATATCCACTCCAAAGTTTGCCCAGCTACATGCACAGAAAAATGCAACAGCACTCGCAGATTATGTTCAATCGACAGCAAAAATAATTTTCTGGGCATCACTGCCCGTCATTGCGGCTATTTGTCTGGGAGGTGGATTGTTGCTTGACTTTTTCGGCGACGGTTTTCGGGAGGGATTAAGCGCCTTACTCATAGTGATGGTAGGTAAAACCATTGGAGTGATTTGCGGATCGAACGGAAACCTGCTGAACATGACCGGTCATCAAAAACCATTTCGAAACATCATGACCGCGGCGGCGCTTTTGAATGTGGCTGCCTGTTTCATATTGATTCCGAAATACGGAATTATCGGTGGAGCAATCGCCACTTCAATTTTCATTGCCACTTGGAATATCGCTGCAACGGTATACATAAAGACGAAACTGGGAATCAAAACCTATTATTTGCCGTTTTAAGTGGGAGATAACAACAGGTATATGATCATCGGAGGCAGTACCAAGTGCGGTACTACATCCCTATTCAATTACTTTGAGTTCCATCCACAGGTGTGCGCTTGTCCAATGAAGGAGTCGAGGTATTTTCTGGAGCACGGGTACAAACTCGTTGCCGCAGGTCGTGACCATAGCATGCATCCTGAATTCGGAAACCTGTTTGTTGGATGCGACACGGGCATGGTTCGGATGGAAGCCACTCCGGACTACTTGTATTCAACGCATGCTTTGAAGCGGATTGCTTCCGAAATCCCAAATACCAAGTTGGTTTTCATTTTGAGAGAACCATCAGGAAGGTTCATTTCATGGTTCAAGTATTCCAAACAGCTAGGGCTGATTGAAGATGGATTGACATTGGATGAATACCTCAACCAACAAAGTGAAAACATGGATGCCCCACAGCATCTTCGTGCCTTGGAGCAAGGAAGGTATTCGGAGTATTTGAAAAAGGTGTATGAAGTTTTCAGTAAAAGCAATGTCCTAATTTGTTTCTACGAGGAGTTGGTGAATGATCCGAAAGCCCTGTGTGATAAAATCTGCCAGTTTGCAGGAATAGACAGCAGGTATTTCGAAGGGTATCAATTCCTGGTTTATAACAAATCTGCCGGAGGCAAAGCCAGTGGGGCATCCCGTGTTTTCAAGAGCATTAAGCGCTTCCTAAAGCCCCTGAAACAACGTCTTCCAAAAGTCATGCGTAAAAGACTTAAATTGGCGGCATTACAGATAGATAACGCTTTGGCTACCGACACTAACAAACTTACATCGAGCTTAATGGGATCGGAAGATGCCATGAAACGGCTTTCCGATTATTATAAAGACGAAGCGGAGCGTATTGATCGATTAACCGGCATTCTACCCCCCTGGAGAAAATAACATGAAATTCCGTTTATCCTGGGTCATATATTTCCTCATTTTCTTCGTGCCATTCGAAGTGATGATCCTGAAATACCTACCGGTGAACGATCGGGTATATGGTATCCTTTTGTTTTTTGTGGAAGTCCTCATTTACTTGCTGGCAGGAATCGTACTCTACAAGTTTCTCGGCACAAAACGAATTCCAGCAGGGACACCCATCGACCGACCACTTTTGATCTTCATTGGCTACTCTGTGCTGATCACAATAATCAACCAGGCGCCCATGCTGCAATCGTTTATTGGACTACGGGTGTTGTTACGGTATGTTCCGTTGTTTTATGTTTTAAGTTTCATCAACATGGGTGACCAGTTCCCCAGAACCGTTTTCCGGATGATCCTTGCCATCATTGCCATACAAGGTTCAATTGCCACCTTTCAACACTATATCGGAATCAACCAATTCTGGTTTCCAAGGGCAACGGAGTTGGAGATTGGAGGCAAACAGTTTTCATTCAAACTGCTGAACACATCGTTCAGCGGTGGCCGTGAGATGGGCGCAGGCATAGGTACATTCGGGGATTCGGTCTTTCTGGCGCTTTTTCTGGTTTTGTCATTCGCCGTTCTTGTCTCTGCATTGCAGAAGGTCAATCATATTGATAAAAAAACACGCTGGATGGTTTTGGCTGTCAGCGCCCTCGCCTTGGCAGCCTTATTTTTCACTTATTCCCGTGGATCGGTACTCGTTGCCTTGGCATCCGTTCCCATAATCCTCTTTTTTTCAGGTGGGGGCAAAAAGCTGGTGATCTATTTCACCATAGGAATCATCCTGGCAACTCCCTTGATCCTGTATGGTGTACTGAGTAAAACAGATCAAGGTCCCGGGTACATCAACCCGAAAATCAAATACACCGATCCGATTGCAAACATCTTTGCGGTTTTCACCAGTAGTTATGTAGAGAACACCATGCAGTTCTCACGCGGTGCTATTTTGACCGAAATCGGTGGTGAGTTGGTAAGCTCCTTCAAGATATTCGGTTACAGCCCGGCACAAGAATTCGCATTGGAAAAAGCTGCAACGAAGCTTTTTGGGTCAAACATGCCTATCAATAACCTACCCATCATCAATGACGTGTACTGGGTTGCATTCATCATCTATTACGGAATCGCAGGCCTATTGATCTTCTGGTTTATCCTGTTCCGTTTGATGAAAGGATCGATTTTCGTATTCAAAAACACACCGGATCCATACATACGTATTTTCGCATTGGCCTTTATCGCCATTGTGATCCTATCCATCCCATATTCATTCATCCTGCGGACATTCGTCTTCAGGGCATTCGGATTTTATTTCTGGTTGATTGCAGGAATCGTCTTCGCCGAATGGCGCCGATTAAGGCAATTACAAAAACAAGATGCGCTCGTTGAAAGTCCTGCTGGTACATAAGTTTTGGAAGAAGGTTGGCGGGGCCGAGGTGTATTTCCAGGATACCGCCCGGATACTACGTAACCACGGGCATGATGTGCACATCTATACCACCGAATACGATGCACAAGGGGCTCAGGATGTTTTTGAAAGGAACGACAAGGTCCATTTCGGCACCTCCTATGATTACTTGCAAGGAGGCCTGGTCAGGAAACTGACCAACATACCGAATGTGATTTACTCGAAAACCAACAAGGAGGAATTCCGGAAATTGATACGTGAAATACGACCGGACATAGTGCATGTATTTGCCATATACATCACCATCACGCCAAGCATACTCGACGCCTGTCGCGAGGAGGGCGTACCCGTGGTGATGTCATGCAACGATTACAAACATATTTGTCCGAACTACCGGTTGTTTCATCATGGAAAAATCTGTGAGGATTGCAAAGGTGGCCGCTTTTACAATGCCTTTTTGAACAATTGTTGCAAACACTCTTTTGCAGTGAGCGCCATCAGCATGATTGAAGCATATGTTCATGACACTAGAAACATCTGGAAAAAGAACATACACGCATTTCTTTTCGAGAGCGAATTCATGATGAAAAAAACCGAAGAGTTTTGGGGGAAGGATGCCGCTCGCCTGAAGTTTTTGGGAAAGCCGTTCAATGCAACACGATGGAACGCTGAGTACCGCGACGAAGGTTATGTACTTTACCTAGGCAGGTTGTCTGATGAGAAGGGGGTGGATATCCTGCTAAAGGCCATGAAAGAGGTGCCGGAATGCAAGCTGAAGATCGTAGGTGATGGTGAATACCGACCTGTACTGGAAGCAATGAAGTCAGAGCATGAATTGGTCAATGTTGAATTCACCGGCCCTAAACACGGCGAAGAGCTGGAGCAGCTGTTCGCAGGTTGCAGATTCGTAGTGGTCCCAAGCATATGGCACGAAAACTTCCCATATGTGATGATGGAGGCCTATGCTCGAGGTAAAGCCGTGGTTGGCTCCGACAAAGGTGGAATTCCCGAGTATATTGAGGAAGGAAAAACCGGATTTGTTTTCCCCTCACATGACCCGATCCAACTCGCTTCCATCATTTCTAAATTATGGCATGACCCTTCATTAGCTAAACAACTGGGACATAACGCAAAATCGTTCGCCGACCGCGATTTTAACGATTCGGCATTCTACAACAGGTTGTTGGAAATTTATCAGTCTGCCACTGGCGAGGTGAGTTGACAATTTGTAATTTTCGTGCTATAATGGTTTCATCGCCCAAAAAGCACATACTTGATTCATGATTGCACAGCTCAACCGTGCCTATCTGAAGGCCACTCCGCTAAAAGCTCTCCCTCGGATTTTCTCATATTTATTCATGGAAGGACGTCCTGCCACCACGAAAGGACGCTGGTTCAATCCAATTACATTCGCATTCATCCGTTCAGCTGGAAAATCCAAACAAAAAAAAGAAGCCGAGTCACCCCTATTCATAACAGGAACCGGTCGCAGCGGTTCAACGATATTGGGTATGGTGTTATCAACGCATCCGGATGTATTGTTCCTGAACGAACCGAAAGCACTGTGGTATCTGGCCAACCATGAGGATGACATCATCGGCAGCTACTCAAAAAGTGGCGGGAAATACACCATGGGAGCCAAAGACCTGGTTTCCGGATGCGCTTCATTCATCAAAGCCGCTTATTCAAGGGCTTTGCGATTGACAGGATCCCAAAAAATCGTTGACAAATATCCTGAGATGCTTTTTCGCACCGACTACCTGTGCAACATATTTCAAAATCCCAAGTTCATTTTTCTGACCCGAAACGCTGAAGAAACTATTTCATCCACTTCCATTTGGAGCAATAATAACCGGACCGCCGATCATTCGGAGGATTGGTGGGGTGTTGATGGAATGAAATGGAAGCTGATGCTTGAGCAGCTGGTACCGAATGACGAAATGCTTTCGTCACATTTGGATGAAATAAAGAACCTGACATCCGACATTGACAAGGCCGCAGTGGAGTGGATTGTTTCGATGAACCACGGCATGAATGAGATTCTGAAATATCCCGACCGAATCCTCAGAGTACGCTATGAGGATTTGTGTTTGGACAGCGACAAGGAGCTTAAACGGATCTGTGATTTCTCGGGCATCAGTCCCGATACGACCTTGCTGAATTATGGGCAATCGGTCATTAAAAGGCAGAGGCCTCATGGCAAGATTTCCCTGCACCCCGTCCTATTGCAAGCAATTGAAAAAGTGAGCTTCAAGCTGGGTTATGGTCCTATGCCGGAGCTGACCAGTGTCACCGAATAAGGCGGGAGGTCGGCTACATTGCCGTTCTTTAGGAATTTCTTCCGCACATCCTTTTCCGTGCCTATCTGCATATTGCTTTCAGAAGAATATTGAGTCCACGACTCGCCGGTTTTCGAAATGGCAGAGACATCAACCCTTCGGACACTGTTTGAATAATTGATCAGCAGCACATGAACTTTGTTTTTCGACTTGGTGGCGACACCATAAATCGAAGAATGTAACTTGCCCCGAGCTCCGCTAATTGGATATGTTTTGTCGAACCGGATGGAGGCAACTGACTCTGCACCATGAAGCGCCTTGCCCAACAATGATAAGCAATAGCCCGAGGCGGATAGCCCGAATTCCGTGGTGGGCTTTTGCTTCACTGATTTAAGGAAGCCCTGGTCGCTATTGAAAACGGCTCCGAATTGTGCAGAGGAACAAAGGTTATGAAAACAACTCACCTCGACATTGGGATGGGTCACCATCAAAATAGCCTGAGTAAGCGCGTACAAGCCATGCACCCATGTTCCTGCTACCACTCCTTCACGTTCAAACATGTTGTATTCGGTTATCCATGCTTTCATCCCTTTGGGCAGAATACGCAAGTCGTAAGCAATGGAGTTGCTCCAGCGGATGAACGGCATGCCTGTGATTACGGATGAAGACCCTGACCGATCGAAAATACGTTGGAACTCCTCCGACTCCTTATCCTCATCACCCGAAAAATCGCCAGGGTTTTTCAAAAAACCCAAACCATTTCCACCATATATGTGGAATGTCATGGCATCAGCCCCTTCTATCTTGGATAATACCTCATGGTTCCAATTCAATGCCCTGGAAAGCCCCTGCTTTTCTTTCCGAACATCACTCTCCTTGGCAGAATATCCGACCACGGAGATTCGTACTCCTGAAAATTCCTTGCGTATGGCTTTTATCCACTCATTGCAGATGCGAGCATAGTATTCCCCTGAAGCAAATCTGTCGGTATAAATCTCCTCTGAAAGATAAACTTCGTTATCGAGCTCAATATATTTTATTGCAATACCTTTTTTGCGGGCCGTACGAAGCATTTCCAACTGATACTCCAGGTCGCTGGTGCACATGTTCAGAACAAACAACGGAGTTGCCCCCGTTGAGTCGCAAGCATATTTCAGGTCATCCAACAAAATCGGGGTTTTCCGAATCTCGCGCCAATCCTTCTTCAAAGGGATCTCATCCTTGAACCAACCTGCCTTCCAATCCCAATAGCTGGCCACTGTGCCTCCCGGAAACCGGAGGATCTTGGGATGCAATTCCATGACGGCACGCACAAAACGTTTGTCACTAAGTGAAGGACCGCGTATCTGCTGTGCATTGAACCCGAAAAAAGAGGGCGACAACGGCACGAAAGTGGAATCGATGAACGCTCGAGAAACCTCCTTGGGTGCAGCCGGAGACCATGCTCCCACAACAACAAAAACAGACATGACCGCCATCAATGAAATCAATAAAGCCACTAGGGGTTTGCGTTGCATGAGGGTCACTTGATGGTTCCAATGCAAATATAACAATGATAAGCCCTTGGTCATTCCAACTGTGTATTTACCTTTGAACCATGGACTACCAGGCACCTTTTGTTTTCGTTTGTGGAAGCAGTAGAAGCGGCACGACGCTGATGTCGAGGGTGCTTGGAAACCACTCGCAGGTTCATTCCTTTCAAGAGCTCCATTTTTTTGATGAAATGTATTCACCAACGGCCAGTGTAAAGCCACTAAGTCACGATCATTTGGCTAAGATCATGGCAACATTGAGGGATATCCAGAGGAATGGCTATTTCAACCGTCAAGGGACAGCCGCATTCATTGCTGAGTCATTGGACTCCGTAAAGACCAACACTCTTCGGACTCCGTTGGAGGCGCTACTCCATTTCCTGCATTCGGAGTCAGCCGAACATTCAAAAAGCATACCATGCGAACAAACACCGCAAACGGTTTTTGCAATGGAAACCCTTTTGAAGGAATTGCCTCAAGCACGATTTGTGATCATGGTCCGCGACCCAAGGGAAGTGCTCCTGTCTCAAAAAGGCAAATGGAAGCGCAGAAAACTGTCAGGTGGGAAAATCCCATTAATGGAGTCGATAAGAAGCCGGATGAATTATCACCCCTCAACCATCAGTCGGATCTGGTGTGCCACCTACCAATCCGCTCTGAAGCATGGGGAAGACCCACGTGTATTGTTTGTGAAATACGAGGATTTGACCGAGGATCCCAAAAAGTCCGTAGAGCAGATATGCACTCACATAGGGATACCATTCGAAGATTCCATGCTGGATGTTCCAGTAGTAGGGTCTTCCAACTTCACAGATGCTGCTAATGACAGGGGGATTTCGAAGAGCCGACAAGGAAAATGGATGAATGAGTTGAATCAAGCGGAAATATACATTTGTGAAAAGCTGTGCAACTCGCTGATGCGTCAGTTCCAATATCCGCAATCAAACATCAAAGGCAGCTTCCTGCAGTTATGGTTTTACAAAGGTATTTTGCCTTTTCAGTTGGCTGTGGCCTTGCTTTTCAATTTGAAACGACTGAAGGATCCTGTTCGGTTGTGGAAACGGCTTTTTAACTGATACCCTACCAGGACTTTATTTTGTTTGATAGGGATGTAACATCCTGGCGCAAAAAGACATCTTAACTTTAACTCTTCATTCCCATAGGCAAACACTGCTGCCCACCCAGGTCTTGTCCTTGTTGTATTTCACACCCACCATTTTCCCTTGACTCAAACGGGCGAGAGTAATAGTTGGCATTGGCATCGGCTCTCCATCCATCCATGTGTATAGTAGACGAATCTCCACCTTCGAACGGCTTTCGGGAGTTCGTATAGCGGAAGCATAATCAACTTTTCTTTGCAGGATGTGATGTTCAGGTTGCCGGAGCTGTTTTATAATGGCTGCATCCACATCCAAATCGACACCCGTACCGGAGAACGAATACAGCGGTTTCAAGACAAAATCAGCCAGATTCAAATCGGAAGACTTTGGGTCGCTTACGAAATAGGTTTCAGGAACAGCAGACGAGTGTAAAAACGGCAGGGCGTTTTTGCTGATGAGGAAATACCAATCGGGATGACAAACCCACTCCACATCCACAGCATCTGTTGGGTTGTATTTTCGGATCAAATCGGGCCTTCTCGCCAATTCATCGAATATGATACGGTTGTAAATCCGTTTTACAGGGATTCGTTCTCCATGCTTCAATCGAAACAGCTTGCCGTTAACATTCTCAAGCTCGCTGATGCAAACGATATCCATTCCCAGTTGTCGCTGGGTAAGTAGGAAATCCACATACGTGTTTTGAGATGGTGGATCAAGCTCCAACAGAACCGTATCGTCCGGTTTTCGATTTCCCAAAATCAGTTTGCGCATCCGATCTAAAAAAGATTGCTCATCCATGAACAGATGCTTGAGCAAACCCAAGCCCTTGTAATGGGATTTGTATGCCCCTGCAAGAAAATGCTGGTAATAAAACAATGACGGAAAACCTTGCAGCTCGATGAGCATCGGTTTCAATCCACCTTGGGAATCTTCACAAATCGCAAAATCAAGAGCAATCATGCTTGGTCTGCCCAGCTCACCGGATACATGGCAATCGGGTGGTACTGCATGCATAGTGCGAGACCGCATCTCATCCGAAAGCAGCTGGCCAAGAATGTCGGAGGAGGCAGCTAGAAGTTTTTCCATCAATGCACCATTCAAAAACACCGGTGTCTCGGCTATCCTGAAGGGTATATTCAATCCGGTTTCACGGTGGATCTTGGACAAAAACGAGAGATACGCTTCTTGGCTGAAACACCCGTTGAAATCATCCCTGTATCTAGAATCCATGAGGCCGATTTATCTACTAATACAATTGAGGGTATGCCTGGATGCAACCGCTTATGATGTGCTGTAAGACCTGGATGCCTCCAGCAGGAATGCTGGTATAACCCTTCCAAATGTATGCATGATCTTGTCAGGATCATCGAGGGAGTGAAGCATGTCGTTGTATTTCTCCTCGCCATGGTCATGAATCACCTCCCGTTTTTTCTGCGGGATACGCATATAAAC
>JBEAXM010000003.1:0-15468 GCA_041159805.1 Bacteroidota bacterium | reverse complement strand
CAATATCATTCATCCCAAAAACGGCTCATACTTTTTTTTGGCTGAGTTGATTTCCGATTTGGAATTGGAGTTCGATGCTCCTATACGCGATCACTGCGGTACCTGTACCCGTTGCATCGATGCTTGTCCAACGGAAGCCATCATCAAGCCCTATGTAGTTGATGGCAGCAAGTGTATTTCCTATTTCACCATTGAGTTGCGGGACGCCATTCCTGATGAAATGAAAGGTAAGTTTGAAAACCACGCATTCGGTTGCGACATCTGCCAAGAGGTTTGTCCTTGGAATCGATTTTCCCTACCAACCAAGGTCGCTGATTTCAAACCAAAGGATATGCTTTTCGGAATGAAACAGCGCGATTGGCTGGAGATGACACAGGAGGTTTTTGAAAAGGTTTTTGAGCAATCTCCAATAAATCGAACCGGGCTTAAGGGGATGCAACGGAATGTCAGCTTCTTAAAAACAACCGGTGGTGCAAAGGGTTGAAAAACAGCGACTTGTTGCTTTGATATTTTTTGTTTTACTTTGATATCATAGATTCTTATTTACAACCCCATACACATACACACATGAAAAAATTTTTTACCAAACTGATTAAATCCTCGTTGATATTGGTTTCGGTTGCATTGATGCAGATTTCTTCTGCACAAGCATGTTCCGATGCAGGTACGGCATCGGCCACCGTCGATTCCATTTGTCCTAATGGCATAACCACGCTGACCTTGGCCAATTACATTGGCTCCATCCAATGGCAAAGCTTTAATGGTTCCGCTTGGGTAAACGAAGTTGGTGTAGGTTCAACCACCGACAACTATGCAGTCACTCCTGCCGCCACCAAGGACTACCGAGCAGTGGTCACGGCTACGGGATGTGCTCCAGACACATCGAACATCATCACCATCACGGTAGGGGTCTCTGCACCGGTTACTCAAGGCGCCTCACGATGCGGTTATGGACCTGTCACATTGAATGCTGTAGGCAACGGGATATTCAAGTGGTATGACAGCCCAACCAGCAGTACACCACTATCAACCGGACAGGCTTTCACAACCAATGTATCAACTACCACAACCTTTTATTGTGCCGCTGCCACCAGCTCAGGTGGTGCTAGCACCACTCCGATGCCTCCACAAGCATCCACATTCTCGAGCAACGCGAGGGGATATTTCTTTACTGCACCTTCGGATTTCACCATAACCGGATTGTTTGTTCCAGGAAACAATGGAACACTACAAAATATTGCGGTTATACGATTTGATAACAATCTTCCTCCTCCATTATATGCAACCACCACTAACGCTTTTACAACCTTGTATGTCACCCAAAGCAATCCTGCTACAGGAGTTATTCCCGTGAATATTCCCATACTGGCTGGTGAAGTGATTGGGGTTCTGGCCACTAGGGGTCCTGGCGATGTGAATTCCTATGCGCCCTCACCTGCAACCACTACCATAAATGGAACACCTGTTACATTAACCCGTATGGGCATGCAGTTTCCCCTGGCCACCACATTGCCACAGCAAATTTGGCAGGAGGCTGGTGGATCCATTTCACGTTTGGAAATCACATATGAAACAGGTTGTGAAGGTCCTCGTACACCTACCATTGCAACAGTTGTTCCGGCCCCTCCTGCAACCATAACTGCAAATCCACCTGCATTATGTTCGGGGCAATCATCAACTTTAACGGCTATAAGCAACAATCCCAATTACAATTATACATGGAGCCCATCCATCGGACTCAGTTCCACTACTGGATCTACTGTTTTAGCTTCACCAGTGGTTCCTACCACCTATACATTGGTTAGTGATGATGGATTGTGTGGATACATTGACAGTCTTTTTATTGATGTTGGTCCTGCCTCGGTAGTTGGAGTAGCTGCCATTTCCACAGATACCATTTGCTTGGGTAGCAATGCAACGTTGTTCCTAACAGGAAATACGGGTAACATCCAATGGCAAAGCAATACGGGCTCTGGCTGGGTGAATGAAACCGGTGCTGGAAGCACCACCGGACAATACCTGGTTTCGCCTACAACGAATATACAGTATCGGGCTGTGGTTACCAGTGGTGGATGTGCTTCTGTTACCTCGGGCACGCTAGACCTTACGGTTCTTGCCGTTACCGACCCAGTTACCGTTAATGACACTATTTGCGGTGGCGGATTGGTGAACCTTTCCGCCAGCGGAGTTGGAGTACTAGATTGGTACACTGCTGCAACCGGTGGTAACAGTATCAATGTAGGCAACACTTACTCTCCAACCATTGGAACTACCACCACATATTATGTTGAAGCTTCAGCAGGTGGAACATACAATGTTGGTCCTGCTAATGGTGCAATCGGTACACAGTTCCCCGTTGTAGGTAGCAATTGGGGCTTAACTTTCGATGTTACCCAAACGGTTACATTGGATCGGATTTATTTATCTCCAGGAGGAACATCAGGACCTATCACCATTAATATGCGTTCATCGGTTGGTGGCGCTATCTTGAACACCAAAACAGTAAATGTGATTGCGTTCTCTGGCTTACAACCCATCACACTTGGATGGACCATCAACCCTGGAGTTGGATATGCTATGGAGCTTGACGCCTCCAGTGTACCTTTGTATTACAACTCCTTTGGAGCATCGTATCCATATACATTCCCTGGTAGCTCTGTTTCAATCACCGGGTTTTATAATCCTACACCCAGCACCTCTAACTTTTACTATTTCTTTTATAATTGGCAAATCACCGAGGGCTGCAAAAGCAACCGAGTGCCTGTGACCGGAGTGATAAACCCCACGCCACCCGTACCCATTATCAATACCAACGGAACGGTTCTCAGTTCAACATCTCCAACGGGTAACCAATGGTATTTGAATGGTAATCCGATAACAGGTGCAACAGGTATTTCACATGATATGGCATTGACTGGAGCAGGATTGTACACCGTTGTTGTGACCGCACCCAATGGATGCTCAACTTCATCCCTGCCATATTTGTACTCATCCATTGGCGAGAACTTCGCACAGGCAGGCATATCGGTTTATCCGAATCCTGCGAACGAGACAATGAATATTGATTTCATGACGGATATGGGCTCATCAGAGCTGGTCATCTACAACAAAATCGGTTCAGTGGTTGCACGATATCAGCTAGAATCGTCCAAAAACAAAATCGATTTGCCTTTTGCTCCAGGTACCTATTCAATGGAACTTCGTACCCGTAATGCTGTTTACTTTGATCGATTGATTAAGTTATAATAACCAAGGTCAAAATTTCAAGGGGGTGGCATTGCCATCCCCTTTTTTAAAACCCTATCACATGAAACACCTCTTTTCCTTTGTGTTTTTTATTTGTTTAGCGAGCTCATCGCTTGCACAAAAAATGTATACCGTTTCATACGAAAGCCAGGCCGATGTAAAGGTTTTCGTAGTCGATTACGAAAGCCAAGCAGACTTAAAGGTTTTCAAGGTCAAATACGAGAGCCAGGCAGGAAAGAATGACGGGAAATGGTTTTTTGTTCAATACGAAAGTCAGGCCCACACCAAAATCTATTTTGTCAATTATGAGAGCCAGGCAGATGTCAAGATTTTCTTTGTGGACTATGAGAGTCAAGCCGGATGGCGTAATAATCAGAAGAAACACTTGTTTTATTAGTGGATGAAAGCGAAAAAGCCGTGGCATTACCACGGCTTTTTCGCTTTTGTAGAGGGGTGGTGACTATTGCACCACTAGCTTCCGGCTGATGGTGCGTTCGCTTGAAATGATTTCCAGCACATATACGCCTTTGGCAATCTTACTCAGATCATAGCTTCTTCTGAATTCGCCACTGAAACGCTCAAACGTTTCCTGCAATAACGCTTTTCCTGAAGGATCTGAAATCCTGACAGTGAAGTTCCGGGAAGATCCTGCTTCGAAACCGATCTCAAACTTGCCTTGGGATGGGTTTGGAAACACATTCATTGCGCCTCCCGAAAACACATCGGCAATCCCAACAAAACAGGTGTCTGTGCCGGTAACTTCCGTACGAGCGGTATTACAAGTGATCTCCGTGTAGGTCCAATTGTAAAAGAAGTAATAGTATCCAGGAGATCCTGCATTACTTCCTGTGATGTTAACATAGCTGGAGTTGATAGGATAAACAGCTCCGGAGGAATTGCGATAAAGGTCAACCAATCCGCGGCATTTTATGAAATAATTCGTGCCGGGGTACATGGTGAAATTCAATGTAACCGTATATGGGGTGTTAGGTGAGGCGGGAATGGAAACCACTTTCTCAACTACTGTATTACCCTGTCCATCCAATACTTCTATGGTTCGGTCACCGGCAGAGTTGGAATAAACGTCAACAGTGTTTATCACTACAGGAGTTGTGACATCAAAGTAAAGGCCCCTGATGTCGTTTGCAGTGAAGAACGATCCGGCACCAATGCTGTTGGTTGCTTCACCGGTGAAATCCACCAATCCATTTGGAAACTCCTCATCAACCCAAAGGGAAGTGGATGGTCCGGATAGATTCGTGCTGATGCTGCTGCCATTACCGATCTGGTTACCTCCACCTGGAGCATCCCACCAGCGTAGAACGCCAAGTCCGGTGCCTGAGGCATTCAATGTTACTGGGCCGGGGCCACAGCGTTCGGCGTTGCTGGCAACAGGAGCAGGATGTGGGCTTGGTGTAATGGTGATGAAGTCGGTTTGTGTGGATGTATTGGTTCCGTTGGCATTGGTTGCCACAAGTGTAACGGGATAGGTGCCTGGAGTGTTGTACACAACGGAGGGGTTTTGCTGTGTGGATGTGGATGGGTTACCTCCAGGGAACGACCAGCTCCATGTGGTTGGGGATCCTGCCGAATAATCGCTGAATTGGACAGATGTTCCCGGACAGTCGATGCGTTTATCGGAAATAAATGCTGCAGAAGGCGCATAGCTACCTGGCACAAACAGATCCGATTCCCACATGCCTCGTCCATAGGTTGAAGCACGAAGTTTTCCTAGAGGATAGAAGATATCAAGCTGTGTAACCACCACATTTGGAAGGCCACTGAAGAACGGCTCCCAGATGTTAAGGGTTGAGTCGCGGTAGAAGACGCCCAGATCAGTGCCAATGTAAACCGCATCTGCGGAATTATTCATGTATGTGATGCAGTTCACAGGAATGTTAGGTACGCCTGCCGAGTAGTTGGTCCATGTTGCACCCTGGTCTGTGGTTTTGAAAACCTTGTTGGTGTTGTTGAATCCGCTATAGGTGATCCATGCTTTGTTGGGGTTGGTGTTGCTGCATGTGATTCCAGTAATGGTACCTGCAGGCAATCCAGTCATCAGGGTCCATGTGGTTCCTCCATTGATGGTACGGTAGAGGCCATTTGCCTTGGATACCCATATAACCTGGTTGTTTGCCGGTGAAACAGCCATGGTGATCACTGTGGATGTATTGGAAAAGGCGCTGATTTTTGTCCAGTTTGTACCAAGGTTGGTGCTTTTCCACACATTGACAAATCCAGCATACAATGTGGTTGAGCTCACCGGGTCTTGCATCCATGGGGTCACCCACGGGCCGGTTTCATTGATTCCATTGGTGATCCCTGTCCACGAACCACCACCATTGGTAGAGCGGTTCAATCCGCCATTTTGGTATTCGGCAAACATGTTCTGGTTGTTGGTGCGGTCAATGAAGCATAGCATGCCATCTCCGCCAAGGACATGGGCCCATGATGTACCATTGAAACGATTGGTGCCATTATCCTGCCAGCCTTGTAGCATCAGGTATGGAGTGGTAGCTGATTGTCCGAAGCCATACATTTGGGATATTTCCAAACCGTTACTCAAGTTCGTCCAGGCATTACCGCTATTTGTTGTCTGGTATACTCCCCCGTCGTTACCCATGTAATAACGTACGGCATCTGTGTATAGCACGTCGTGGTAGTCAACGTGTGTGTTTCCACCGTTTTGTGCCCAAGTGGTTCCACCGTTGGTGGAGCGCTTGAAGTCTGTTTGTCCACCAATCAAAACCTCCTCAGCGTTTGTAGGCGAAGCAGCGATACACAGGTCATACCACTGCTGTGTACCCAAAGCAGGAGTGCTGGGTTTGGTGAAGGTCGTTCCACTGTTGGTGGACTTGTAAAACCCTTCGGTTCCGTAGTTGGGTGCGGGAAGTCCGATGATGAGGTAAACGTATGCAGGATTCGCCGGGGTCACTCCGATTGCAATGCGGCTAACGTTCGTGGCGGCAGGCAGGATGGAAGTGATCTTGGTCCATGTAGCACCGTTATTGGTTGATTTGTAAAACTCAGTTCCGGCGGCATAGATGGTGTTGAAGTCACCTGGCTTGAACTCCATGTCCTTGAAACCACCCGACTGAACGTTGGTGAATGTGGCTCCTGCATCAGTACTGCGCCAGATTCCGTTGGAAGAGGCCGCTATGATTGTGCTGGTGTTGGTCGGGTCGATGAGCAATTTGCTGATTTGGCGGAAGCTTGCATTCGAATAGGATAAGCCCGTGGTGTTCCATGTGGTTCCACCATCTGTGGATTTGAGAATTCCCACCGAGTAGGTGTCACCTGCATCACCATCGCCAGTGGCCAGGTACATGATGTTTGGGTTGTTGGGATCGATGGCGATATCGGTACAACCAATAACCTGTGCAAGTTGATCGGTGTTGGAGGCCCAAGTGGAGCCACCATCATCGGATTTCCACAGTCCACCAGATGGAGAGCAGGCAAACAGAATGTTTGGATCCACCGGGTGTACCCTTACGGCATTGATACGACCAGCACCGCCACCACCGGTGGGAACTACAGATGGTCCTATGAAGGTCCAGTTGCCGGCATTTGCTGCTGCGTATTGCTTCCTATAATCCACTCCTGCACGGAATGCTGCAGATGGGTTGAAACGGGTTCCATCCAATCCAACACGTGGGCTCATGAACCATTCCCAGCGGCGAAACTGTTTTTCTCCGGGCACCTTTACAGGGTCTGAGCCGTTCTGCAAACGATATTGGGCGATGTAGTTGCTCTTGTAA
The DNA here is from genome assembly GCA_041159805.1 of Bacteroidota bacterium. Classification (GTDB taxonomy): domain Bacteria; phylum Bacteroidota; class Bacteroidia; order AKYH767-A; family OLB10; genus JALRAP01. Next base: position 8,464 of record JBEAXM010000003.1, on the reverse strand, counting down.
TCTTCAAATGCCTGTTGCACCTCTTTGAAATTGGTGTTTGGGTCTTGCATCTTGCTGACCCAATCCTGGGCCATGGAGCTAATCGGGAAAAGCGCCAGGCAGATGATCACCAAGTGTTTAAGTAGATTTTTCATGTATTTATTGGATTGTTTTGGGTTATTTGACCAAATATACTCAGTACGGGCTTAATCACAAAAATCCGCCGGTTATTAGGCGGATTTCAGTTTAGAAAAAGCTGTATGTTCACCTTACGGTGATGATGGTGGTAACGTAGGATCTCATCCCTATTCCCTTGATAATGTAGCAACCTGGAGCAACATGAGGGGGTATGGTGAAGTGGTTGGATGACTCCATCGACCCACTGGCAATCGTTTTTCCGGCTAGGTCGACAAGCTCTAATGCAATCAAATCAAAAGGAGTGATCAAGTTTAGAGTAGCCCCTGCCTCAATGGGATTAGGGATTGCAATGACTGAAGGGGTTTGGCTGCCATTTTCTGGTATTGCCGAAAAGCTTACAAGCGTGTCGGTGTGGCAAATGGTGCAGCCGTTAGCATCCGTTGCGCAAACCTGGTAGACCCCTGCAGTTAAAAATTCGAAACATCCATTTACAAAAGGGGCGCTAGGTGATATGGAAAAGGAATATGGGCCTGTGCCGCCGATGACTGTCCCAGGACAAATGGATCCATCATTGCAGGTGGGGCAAGAGGTTGCAGTTAATGTATCGGAGGCAAATACAAGCGGGTCGGGTTGTGTGAATATGGAATAGAATGATAGTTGGCAGTTGTTGGCATCGGTGATGGTGATCGTGTAGGTGCCAGCACAAACATTCGTTATCTGGTTCGAGGTGCTTCCATTGGACCATTGGTAGCTCAGACTGCCGGTTCCGCCAGTAGCGGTACAGAACAACGATCCGGTACAATCACCATGGCAAGGAATGATTGATCCTGGTGTGACCGATGCTGTCAATTGCGGTGGCTGTGAAATGATCACAGTTGCAACAGCAGAGGTGCATCCTGCTGCATCCGTTATAAAAACGGAATTCGTGCCGGCGCACAACCCCGACAATGTCGAGGAGGAGGTTCCGGCATTTGAGTTCCACCAATAAGTGAACGGAGCAGTTCCGGTTACTGAGGTGGTGATGACACCATTGCAATCATTGTAACATTGAAGCGGCTGCGAAAGACTAGCCGAAACACTGCAAGTTGGATTACTCGAAGCATTCAACTCAATATCATCAACCGCAAAGGATGGATCTGTACCGACCCCATCATCGTTGTTCACCCATCTGAAACCTATCTTGACATTTGGGTTATTGTTTGCGGATGCAGGCAGCTGAACGGTGTAATTGGTCCATAGCCCTTGTCCTCCGCAACTGCTGTTGAGTGTTGCAGGCAATCCGATGTTGGCACTCACCCAAATGGAACCATTGTAATAGAACCAGGATGAGCCGTCAAAGTAGCACAGCGATGCGAAATCGCTGCCAGGTGAACCTTGTTGGATATACGAAAACGATAATGTGATATTCGATTTTCCGGAGCAATTGATGGTCGGCGATTCAGCTCGTTTGTCAGTTAACACGCAAATGCCCAAAACACAAAGACCGCCTGCATTGTATGCCGCTCCAGCATCACCGATCAGGCCGGAATTGGCACCAAGATGAAGCGTTCGGTTTGTCAATGAGGGGTTGTTCCCGCAACCGTCTCCACAATTCCCAACACCCATACCCGCTTCGGTGGCCGACACGTACCATTGATTGGCGTAGGAGTCGTTGGCTCCAGTGTTGGAAACAGTCCATGTACCGTTTGGACCCGAGTAGGTGGCGGCGGGATTCCCCGTACTGCAACCCAAACCAAAATCTTCAGTCCAAAATGGTTGAGCCATACCCCAAAAGGGAATAAAAAACAACAACAATGAAAACAGGAAATTTCTCATAGGTGTTTTATTTAACAATTATTTTTCTGTTCCAAATGGTCTTCTCTCCACGTATATTGATGGTATATAAACCGCTTGGCATTTCATTGCCTATATCCCACTTGAAACCACTCCCAATGTTTTCGGAATGTATGGTTTTGCCATTGATGTCATAGATGGTTAACAGGTATTTTCCCTCTGGGAGCAGTCCATTCAAACATGAACCGGGAGATACGGGATTTGGATAAATGTAGGGTTGTTCCATCGTTGCGGGATTGGCAACGGATGATGTGTTGTTGCCGATATTTACATTGTCGATGTATACACAGTTACCCCAATGCCCGCGGTTACGGAACACCACCATCAGCAACGGAATGTTCTCATATCCAGCCAAGGAAACCGAATCAGTACGCCATTGCGCTGAATTGGGGACAAAAAAGTTTTGATTATCTGGTGCCGTTGCAAGAGTTGTGCCTCCTTTCACATACAACGAATTGAAAGTTTGTCCGCAGTCGGTGGAGACTAACACCTCCAATGTGTCGCTGTAGTTGCCACCCCATCTCGCGTAAGCAACATCAAAAGTCAGCACCGGCGTTTGCATACCTGTGGTGTTGAGATGTGTTCTGAGGTCGTCATAAGTGGATTGTGAATCGATATTGAAGTTATCAAACAATGCACTTTTGCTGGTTCCGCTAGCACCTGCATTGGTAGCCAACGCCCATTGGCCGCCATTGTCCTGGTTGAATTGTGTCCAACCGGATGGTATAAAGGATCCTTCAAATCCTTCAGCAATGATGGAAGGAAGCCCGAATTGATTCACCTCGATGAACAGGGTGTCGGAATCTTGTTGTCCGTTTGCATCGGTAACCGTAAGCGTCACCATGTGGCTCCCAGCACCGGTGAAGTAAACGACCGGATTCCTCTGGGTGGATGTGGCAGGCAACCCGTTTTGGAATGTCCAGTTCCAAGAGGCGTTCGTATGATTAAGGAAGGAATGGTCATCGAAATAAAACGAGTCGGTGACACAAATGACCGTTTGCGAAAGTTTGTCAACCATGATTCGTGCAATGGGTCCGGATGGGTTTTCCTCCAAGGCACTTTCCCAAATCCCTTTACCGTAGGTTGCGACGCGGATTTTTTGATCGCGGTAGAACGGTCTGGTGATTACAGTGCTTGTGAACGATGGCAATCCTTGGTTGGCTACGATCCATGAGCCGATATTGTCGCTGTAATAGTAAACCGACTTGTTCGTGCAATAGTATACTCCACCCTGTGTGCCTGCGATGTGCACGATTGATTGCGCTTGTTCATTATTCAGCAGAGTTGATGTGATGTTTGTCCAGTTTAGACCCCCATTTGTTGATTTGTATATCTTATTTCCGTTTGATCCGCCTGGATATGCAATCCATATTCTGTTTTCATCCAAAGGGTCAATGGTAAGTAGCATTCGACGGCTGTTTCCTCCAGGGATGGTAAGCGAATTCCAGGTTTGTCCTCCATCGGTGGATTTCCAGAGTGTTCCGATGCTTCCGGAGGCGGGTTGCTGGTTCAGGTACATTACATCCGGATTGCTGGATGAAATTTCCATGTATTTGATCTGGTTATTCACGTTGGTGCCAAAAGTATATGCCAAATTGAAAGAGCCACCTCCATCATTGGTACGCCATAGTTTGTTTTCATTGCCCAGCCAAGCGATGTTGTAACAGTTTGGATGGAATTCCAGCTCGCTGGATTCTGCTGCGTAGTAGGTTTCATTAGGACTTTTACCGAATGAGAAGTTAGTCACTTGTCCGGTGATGGTAAGTGGAAGTATGCGGCCACCGATGTCGGAGTAATAGGTTTTTCGGTTATTGCCCGGGTTCACATAACCGGTTGGCGCCTCGCCTCCTCCGAGATCTAGGTAGTTTCCTGACCCATAGTTTTCATGATAGGCGATATTGCCGTTATGGTACAACCCTCCAACCAATACATCTTCGTTCCATCCGCTTCCAAATCCCCAATAGTCGGCTGCGCGTACACCAGCCATTTTGAAGGGTGGCTGAGATCCAAAAAAGTCATCCGATTTATAGATTCCGCCATCAGTGGATATCCATGCGATACCGTTGATCATTCTGAAATCCTGCATATCCACGTGAATGTTCAGGGGACCTCCAACATATCCTGCAACGGAGGAGAAGGATGCGCCACCATTATTTGACCTCCATAGGTTCAGTCCGCCTATTAGAATCCGGTCCGCATTATTGTCATCCACCATGATTGCACAATTGTAAAACCCCTGGTGGTAAGTCCACCCCGTATTTCCATAAGCCAGATTTGGATGGGTGGGGGTGTAGGGTCCTCCTGCCGGTCCGTTAGGAAGCGTCCATGTGTATCCTCCATCGTCGCTTCGGTAAACGCCGATGAATCCGTAGTCGTTTGCTTTTGCCTCTCCAATCAAATATGCATACACCCTGTTTGGGTCGGCAGGCGATACCCCTATTCGCGCACCGCCATCATTGCGCGCCGGATCGTTGGATGAATACCAGCCATTGGATTGGAGGGTCCAGGTGGAGCCGCTGTCGGTTGACAGATAAAATTCACAAATCACCAATGAGGGATTGTTTTTCACCATGTATGAAATGGATGCATCCAGGGCATTCCATTTGATGTCATATGTTTTCTGATTGTAGAGCTGTGTCCAGGTGGTTCCTCCGTCTGAGCTCCGGTACAATCCCCGGTCGGTGGCGGCCATGACGAGTTGCTCGTTGTCAGGATTGATCAGGAGTTCATTTACTCCGAAGTTCGAGTTCGGCAGCACATTGATCCAAGACTGGCCTCCATCCGTACTTCTGAACACACCTGCATTGCCACCTGCAAAAACAACATCGCCGTTGTTTGGATTCACTTCCACGGCTGTGACTCCGCTGCCGAGATTCATTGACAGGGATACGCAGGACCACGTCTCTCCCCCGTCGATGCTTTTGAAAACCTCTCCGGGTTCGGTGCCACAGTACATGATGGATGGATTGGACACACATTGGTCAACAGAGTAGATGTTTGACTGGCCGTTTCCAGGGACGCCGTTGTTTTGAATCACTTGAATGGGACCCAACACTGACCAATTGGATACCGATGCAGGGGCAGGTTGCTTTGCAAGGAACTCCTGTTGAATGGATTTCTCCTCTTGAGGAGAGGGTCTTTGAATGAATCCGGTCTCGTTTACATATTGCGACACCGACCTTCTCCAACGTTTGTAGTATTGGGTGTGATAAGATTTTTCAAATTTGTTTTTCGAATAGAAATCCGCGTAGAGCGAATCAATAATGAACAAGTTCGGATTTGCCCCATACATCTCCTGTGCCCAGCGTGGTAGTCGGGTGATTTCAAAAGCAGAGGGCTTGTACATGTTTTGGCCGTTCAGGCCGGTGCATGTAAGCATGGCCAACAACAAAGTTGAAAGAAACTGTTTTTTCATGATCAGGGTTTTTCTTGAATGATGACCGGACCCATAACCTTTTGTTGGCTATAAATCCAATAAGCGCCTTGTTCCAAATTTGATTCGATTAATGTATTGCCATTTTCGTTCAGCCAACCCTGGGCAACCATTCTTCCACTGGAATCCATCATTTGGTATGGCTCTGGCTTAATGGTTTTGGACGTTGTCAATTGAAATTGTCCGAAGTTGGGGTTGGGGAATATGCGACCCGAGTTGTATGATGTTTCAATGTTCGGATTAGTGGCAAAAAGCGGATTGTATATTTCCATGATCCGAGGATAGTTTCTGTCACGAGCAATGAAAAAAACCGATCCGTAAGGTGAGGCACAAACATCACGTATGCGACCGAATTTACTTTGTTGTGATGGACCACCACCCGGCAGTGGGAGATATAAGTATCTGTTTTTCGTGACTACTGAATCCATTACAGCATTCAAACCAAGTGCGTAAATTCCTTGGTTGTTGCCGGTAACCGCCATTAATATGCCGTTGAGCTCGGGTATGGCCGGATGATTGTAATAATCAATTCCGGAGGGCGGATGTGCGCCGTTGTTTATTGGAAATTTCCGATAGGGAAAATAAAACTGGCAGGTATCGGGGTTGCCAATGCATTGATATGCGTCAAACAATATCCAGCCATAGTTACCACCAGCTTCAATCCGATTTAACTCATCATTTCCCATCATTTGGCCATGCTCAGATGAGAATATCACACCATTGGGCAGTTGTACCAGTCCTTGAGGATTTCTGTGACCATTGGTAAAGGTGTAATCGGTAAAGGGGTTGTCGATTGGGACCGTCCCATCGGCGTTTACGCGAAGAATTTTTCCGGAATTGTTGAACAGTGTGTCGTAGTAGGCATTGTATTCAGCTGTACTTACGTATAGCTTTCCGTCTTGTCCGAATATGACCCGACCCCCGGAGTGTTCACCGCCATGTGACCATCCGAGTAATTGTTGTGGCGCACCAAGGGTGTTTGTAGATGGATTCCAAGTAAACCTGTAAAGATGAATGTAGGTGCTGGCAGCGTAATAGTTTCCAGTATCTATTGTGGCATACACGTAGGGTGTTGATGGGAATTGCCCATGTGTAGCAATATCCATGATGTAGCCGTAGCCAAATGTTAGGATTGTATCGTATACGCCGGTTACTGGGTCATACCTGTTAATCTGGCGCTTGTTTGCAATCCATAGTTTTTGGTCAGGCCCCCAATGTAGGCCCCAAGGGCCTGAGCCATAATTCGACTGGCTGCTGTTGCCGTTTAAGAAATGAGTTGAATCCAGTATGGTATGGATGACAACGGGCGTGCCGCCAATGGTGTCGGTGGTGCTTTGTCCGTTGACATAAGTGGCCCCCGTAAAAGTCAGCAGGATGCATATGATTCTAATATGGACAGTGAGCATGGTCAAATTCCCTTGTTCGTTTCTTCAATGATCCGATCGACCACGTTTTTGAAATCCCCAGTCTTTTTAAAGGTCTCCAGTTGTCGATCGGCTCCGGTGCCGTTCTTCAAAATCTGCCTGATGTATGAAATTTCATTTCGGCTGCCAAGCTCATCCACAACATCATCCACAAATGCCAACAGCTCTTCGGTAAGCTCAGGCAGTGGGACCTCTTTCTCCTTCCCGAAATCAATCAGCTTCCCCTCGATTCCATATCGGGCGGCACGCCATTTGTTTTCGTTGATCAAAGCCCTGCTGTATTGCCGGAAATCAAGGTTCTGTTCCATCAATCGGACCAACTTGGCCACCAAGGCCTGCATCAGAGCGGTCAATGCAATGGTTTCATCAACCAACATGGGTACATCGCAAATTCGGAACTCCAAAGTGTTGTAGGTGGGATGTAATCGCAGGTCGTACCACACTTTTCGAGCGTTGTCGATGCAGTTCGTTTTAATCAGTAGATTGATATACCGGTCATATTCTCCCGCACTTGAAAAATGATCTGGAATGCCTGTTCTTGGAAACTTATCGAATACTTTAACCCGGTATGATTTGAATCCTGTGTTCCTGCCTTGCCAGAATGGCGAATTCGTTGAAAGTGCAAATATGTGTGGTAGAAAATAACGGGCAGAGTTCATCAAGGCAATTCCTTGCTGTCTGCTGGCGATGCCAACATGCACGTGTAGCCCGAAAATCAGGTTGGAGCGGGCGGCATCCTGCATTTCGTTTACGATTTCATGATAGCGGGGATTATCTGTGATGGGCTGCTCTTGCCAACGAGAAAACGGATGTGTTCCTGCCGCTGCAATTCGAAGTCCTTGTTTGGCTGCCAGGTCGGATACCATTTTCCGCAAGTAAATGACCTCCTGACGGGCCTCACTTACGTTTTTACAGATGTTCGTACCCACCTCAACCACCGATTGGTGCATCTCCGCCTTCACCTGTTCATGAAGCACGGTTTTACCCCCATCCACAATCTGGTGCATGTGAGATTTCAGTTCCCGGGTAACCGGGTCAATGACTTGAAACTCCTCCTCGATACCAATGGTGAACAGATTTTTTTCGCCTTCGTTTGTCATGTGTTTTATTGAGGATGAGGTGATTTGCGTTTTTTCTTTTTTAAAGCCAGGCCGAACCTTATTGCTCAAATATAAAAACAAATTTTGCCAGACTCTGTTAAACTTCGGATATTCAATAACATCCTACAATGCATTTGATACCTTTGCACCTTAGACCCTAATTATGGCTCCAAAATCCTTAACCGTTCTTTTTGCTTTCATCCTCTTTTCGGTCGTTTCTATGGCCCAGCAGCCGATGTTTTCCATCAAGGGCAAGGTGGTGGATGCATCCACATCAGCACCATTGGAATTCACAACGGTGGCATTGAAAAAAATGAGGGATTCGTCATTGGTTTCAGGCACCATAACATCATCCACTGGTGAATTCCGAATAGACAACATCGGCCCAGGTGGTTACATGATGGAAATCGCCTTCATTGGATACGAAAAGTATTTCCAACGTGTCGGCCTCCGCCCGGGTGAAGCCGCTCCAGTGACGGATCTGGGAACAATCAAGTTAAAAGTGTCAGCTACGACATTGGAGGGTGCTGAAATAACCGCTGACAAGTCGTTTATGA
>JBEAXM010000308.1:0-5822 GCA_041159805.1 Bacteroidota bacterium | reverse complement strand
CTTGGACCCTCCCAACACCCCGGAGGTTCCTGCATCCACCATTGTGGTCATTGCCTGGTTTTGTTGGTTGTTGGAGTTGTTGTTGTCGGTGAAGAAAATCCGTGAGCGAAGCGTGTGTCTGAATCCCTTTCTGGTTTCATATGAAAAAGATGGATCTAAATAGAAGTAAACAAAGTCGTTCACGGTTAATGAACCAGGGTATGCCCTGTAGATATCATCTTCTCCATCACCCCACACCAACGAAAAGTTATTGTGCCCAGCCATCAGGTTTCCTGACAATCCAAACTCCATCCGTTGAACCCTCCTTGAGTAAGTGAAATTAATGCGACCGGTACGTTCGGCAACATCCTTGTTTTCCAAAGTGTCAACAGAAAAAGGAAGCGAACCATCTATGCGGTATGGACCAATATAGCCGTGGTCGTAGTTGAAGCGCCCACCGATGGAAAAACGATTTTTACCGCGAGTGCCGCTATGTATTACAGAAACACCGGAGAAGGGAGCAACTCCATCCCACCATTTGGCATTCTTGTTTCTTGGCGAACGATACATGCCAAAATGTGTTCGAATGTTTGTTGAAATGTCATCCGCAGGAATGCGTGTGAGGAAATTGATGGTTCCGCTCAATGCGGAAGAGCCGTACAACACGGATGATGCGCCTTGCAACACCTCCACCCTACCGATGTTCTCGGTTGGAATTAACGACCACTCGGTTCTACCTGCATCGCCAGTCAGCAATGGAAGTCCGTCCACAAGCGTGGCTACCCTGCTCCCCACTCCGAAGCTAAAACCGCTTCCTCCCCGGATCTGTGGCTCTTCATCCAAAACCGTTAGCCCCGGCACCTGCTCCATCACCGACTTGATGTTTACGGTATTTCTACTTTCAATCTGCCTGGTTGTTATGGTCTGAATGGAAACGGTTGACTCATTAACACGTTGACCATAGCGAGAGGCCGAAACAACCACCTCGGGAATCAAATCAAAGGCCAAGGGCCTCATCTTGAAATCATGTTTGATAACACCCAATTCTGGATTGGAAATCACCAACGTGTCATTGATCATTCCGACATATGACACCACCACCATTTGGATATCCGGCTTTAGTATCAAGCTGTAATTACCGTTCAGATCCGTAACCGTACCATAGTTGCCAGGGATGGCAAGGATATTTGCGTACGGTAAAGGATCGCGTTGCACACGGTCGATGACCCGCCCAGTGAGCTCACTATTCTGGGCATAGGTGAATGAAACAGAAAGGACCGTCAACCAAAAGCAACCGAAAAACCTCATGATACGAGTCAAGCTACTGCTTTACAAACCGCCCTTTTTTTATCACACCGCTTGCTTCCGTGATGGAAACAACATACAATCCGCTCGACAGACCTGAAACATCCAATTCTGTTTGTTCAGATTGAGCATCAGTATTTGCAACCAATTTCCCTGCATAATCAAAAACACAAATCAAGGATCCAGGTTGAGATTGTACGGCGATGCTATTCGTTACTGGATTCGGATGGACTGAAAAAGCATCAGATGATTCAGGTGTGTTCAAAGATGAAGTGGGATTGAATACCAAGGCAAGGTCATCGACAAAAAGCGCACTGTTAACAACTGGATTGGCGCCATCACTACTGCTGAGGATCCAATATGAATTGGTTGGTGTAGCAGTTGAGAAGTAGGTTATCGGAGCTGAAAAGCGTGTGTATGTTGAAACAGTGGTATTGGGTGTGCATAGCTTCACATATCCGATGGTATCACCCGCCGATCCTTGAAGGACGAATTGAAAAAAACCTGAATCGCTAGGTGATGCAGGGGTGTACTTGTACCAACCCGTGATACTATCGGGACGTAGTGCATATGGTATTCCCCCAGTGACGCCGTATGGTGGCGTAGTAATCAAAGTGGCCGTGCTGGTAATCCCGTTTGCAGTGATTCCAAAAACAGAGCGGGTGGTTAACTTGACCGCATAGGAGCCCGTGTGCACATCCGAGGCAGCGGTTACGCGTGAGCATGTCAACACACCCAATATGGCTGTCTGGGAGTTTAAGTTGTTCCACCCATCGGGGTTAAAGTAATTCCCAACCTGGGTCCAATTTTCAAAACCTGGATTTGGAGTCGCATTTTGTCCAACACAGTTTCCAGCTGTGATGATGAACAATGCAAATACGAGTATGCCTTTCATAGATGATTGGGTTTCAAACAAAGGTATAAAACCATATAAAAGCACCAAATAACAGCCATCCATAAAAAAAGGGGCCCTAAAGCCCCTTATAGTTATTGATTGGCAGGGAATTAGCCGTTTAGCGCTTCTGCTCCGGCAACGATTTCCAGGATTTCATTGGTGATAGCCGCCTGGCGCGCCTTATTGTACTGCAGTTTCAATTCCTTGATCAACTCACCGGCATTATCGGTGGCCTTGCTCATTGCTGTCATACGTGCACCATGTTCACTGGCATTGGAATCGAGCACCGCCTTGTAAAGCTGTGTCTTTACCGCTTTTGGAATCAGATCCAGAACGATTTCAGATTGGCTGGGCTCAAAAATATAATCCTTGGCGGCCGACTTCTTATCGGTCGTATCTGGAGGTGCAATCGGCAATAGCTTCTCGGAAACCACATTTTGTACAGCTGCGTTCTTGAATCGATTATACACGACAACCACCTCATCAAATTTACCTGCAATGAAATCGTCCATCAACTCCTGCGCAACCATGGCAACCGGAGCGAAGGAAACGTTGTTGAATATTTCATTGCGGTTTCCTGAATACACCTGTGGGTTCTTTGAGTAGAAATCGCTTGCCTTTTTCCCGATGCAAAAAACCTTCACATCACCTTTGGCTTTCTGAGCCGAATATGTTTCGATAAGCAACCTGTTAACTGTTCGGATGACGTTGGAGTTGAATGCCCCTGCCAAACCGCGGTTTGAAGTAACTGCAACAATGAGGACCTTGTTAACTGGCCTTGACTTGGCCAAAACCCCGCTGCCAGTAGAAGTATCAACACTTCCAGCAACATTCTCCAAAATCTCGCGCAACTTGGATGCGTATGGACGCATTTGCGTAATCGCATCCTGTGCACGACGCAACTTGGCGGCAGAAACCATTTTCATGGCCTTGGTGATCTGCTGCGTGGAGTTTACCGAAGTGATCCTGACGCGGACTTCTTTAAGGTTTGCCATATCGGATTATGGATACTTGGTTTCTTTATTTTTTATTGGCGTAACGACTGCTCAGTTCCTTTGCCACTTTCTCGAGTGTGCCGGTGATGGTGTCATTAAAATCACCCTTTTTCAGAGAGGCCAGAACATCCTTGTGCTGCGCTTCCAGAACATTGAGGTAGTCGGCTTCGAATGCCTTCACCTCCTTGACAGGAACATCACGCAACAAACCTTTCGTTCCGCAATATATGATCGCAATCTGCTTCTCAACGGTGAGTGGTGAGTATTGCCCTTGTTTCAGGATCTCCACGTTGCGTGAACCTTTGTCAAGAACGGCCTTGGTTGCCGCATCCAGGTCGGATCCGAATTTGGAAAACGCTTCCAACTCACGGAACTGGGCCTGATCAAGCTTCAGGGTACCTGCAACCTTTTTCATCGACTTGATTTGGGCGTTACCACCTACACGGGATACGGAGATACCTACGTTGATGGCTGGGCGCACACCCGAGTTGAACAGGTTCGCCTCAAGGAAAATCTGACCATCGGTGATTGAAATCACGTTGGTGGGGATGTAAGCGGATACGTCGCCTGCCTGTGTCTCAATGATTGGTAGTGCGGTCAAAGATCCTCCTCCTTTTACCTTGCCTTTGAGTGATTCGGGAAGGTCATTCATATTGGATGCAATTTCATCGGAATCGATCACCTTGGCAGCGCGCTCCAGCAGACGTGAGTGCAAATAGAATACATCACCAGGATATGCCTCACGACCGGGAGGACGGCGCAGCAGAAGGGAAACCTCACGATATGCAACCGCTTGCTTTGAAAGATCATCATAAACAATCAGTGCTGGGCGTCCGGTGTCGCGGAAGTATTCGCCAATGGCAGCTCCGGCCATTGGTGCGAAGAACTGCATTGGAGCAGGATCCGATGCTGTAGCCGAAACAATCACTGTATAAGGCATGGCACCGTTTTCCTCAAGGGTCTTCACAATATTGGCCACGGTTGAGCCTTTCTGTCCTACGGCAACGTAGATACAGTAAACGGTTTCACCACGCTCATAAAATTCCTTTTGGTTGATGATGGTGTCGATTGCAACGGCGGTCTTACCGGTCTGACGATCACCGATGATTAACTCACGCTGGCCACGACCGATCGGGATCATGGCGTCAATCGCCTTGATACCAGTCTGGAGCGGCTCCTTCACCGGCTGACGATAAATTACACCAGGAGCTTTGCGCTCAAGTGGCATCTCAATCAGTTCCCCTTTGATTGGGCCTTTGCCATCAATCGGGTTACCAAGGGTGTCAACAACCCTACCAACCATACCTTCGCCGACATTGATGGAAGCGATTTTACCGGTGCGCTTCACCGTGTCGCCTTCGCGGATATCGTTTGATTGGCCTAGCAATACGGCACCTACGTTGTCTTCTTCGAGATTCAGTACGATGCCACGCAGGCCGTTTTTGAATTCAATCAATTCCCCCGACTGGACTTTGGTGAGTCCATAGATACGAGCGATACCATCGCCTACTTGGAGTACGGTTCCCACCTGTTCGAGTTCGGTGTCGGACTTGAAGCCGGCGAGCTGTTGTTTGAGGATTGCTGATACTTCGTCTGGTCTTACTTCTGCCATTTTGATTGGAGTTGATATTCGGTTACTTAATAGTTTAGATTAGGATCAATAGTCTTTAATGTAGGTATTCTCCTTGAAACCCTGCTTCAATGCATAAAGCTTTCGGGAAACGGAATTGTCGATTTGGCGATCGCCCCAGCGAAGTATGAATCCACCGATGATGGATGGATCAACCTTTTCCTTGAGTACGATTTGCTCAGAGGTGTTTTTGGCGATGAGTTCCAACATTTGTTTACGCATGGCTTCATCAGCTGCAACAGCTGTGGTGAGCACTGCCTCCTGACGACATTTGAAAATGTCATAAAGTTCCAAAAAGGATTGGGCGATATCCTCTATGTAATATTCACGCTTTTTGCGTGTAATGATCAGAAAAAACTCAAGTGACATTTGCTGGACCTTGCTTCCAAAAAGCTCTCGTATCACATTTTCCTTCTTATCGGTGTTGATTACAGGACTTTTAAAGAAAACAGCAAGCTCCCTGCTGCCACGGATAGCAGCATATATATGTTGCATATCATTGTAGACCTGGTCAACAACGTTGCGTTCTACGGCCAAGTCGAGCAACGACTTGGCATACCTTCTGGCGACTTTTGTTTCAGCCATTTTGGAATCAGTTCATTTTAACATCTTTCAACATGTCCTGAACAAGCTGCTTCTGCTTCTCGTCATTGGATAATTGTTGGCGGATGACTTTTTCAGCAATTTCGATGGAAAGGGTGGCGACTTGATTCTTCAAATCGGTAATGGCCGCCATTTTTTCGTTTTGAATCTGCTCCCTCGACAAACGGAGTAAGCGGTCGGCCTCTTCGGTTGCTTTGGTGCGTGCCTCATTGATGATGGACTCTTTTGCATCACGTGCCTCCTTAAGGATCAGGTCACGTTGGTTACGTGCCTCGGCCAAAAGCTTTTCATTGTCGGATCTGAGGTTTGCCATTTCCTGCTTGGCCTTTTCAGCTGCATTAAGGGCGTCCGAGATGCTTTTCTCACGCTCCTGCAGCGAACCCAAAATAACGGGCCATGCGAATTTCTTCAATAT
>JBEAXM010000248.1:0-4003 GCA_041159805.1 Bacteroidota bacterium | reverse complement strand
CCGCCTACTGCAATCGCCTAAATTGGTCATTAGTCATTAGTCATTAGTGATTGGTCATTGGGAATTGGTCATTGGGGCTAAAATTGCACCCGCTTACCGCCACCGCCTACCGCTACTGCCTAAATTGGTCATTGGGGATTGGTCATTGGTGAATTAGTCATTGGGGATTAGTCTTGGGGGATTGGGGAACTTGTCACTTGTCACTTGTCACTTGTCACTAGTCACTAGTCATTAGTCATTAGTCATTGGGGATTAGTCATTGGGGATTAGTCATTGGGGATTAGTCTTGGGGGCTAAAATTGCCACCGCCTATCGCAACCGCCTACGGCGAAGCAACCTGGCCACCACTTCCATTGGTTACCGAGTGCCCCATCAACCTCATCACCTCCTCATCCGTTACCTCCGAAAAATCCTCGTAAAACTGCCCTACACTTGAAAAGTCGGACGGAGTTTGCAATACAACCACTTCATCGGCCACCTGCCTGATCATCTTCACCGACGATGGTGGAGCCACAGGAACCGCAACAATGATTTTTTTTGGGTTTTGCCTCCGTAACATCAATACCGAAACGCGCATGGTCAGCCCGGTTGCAATACCATCATCAATGATGATCACGGTTTTACCTTCAATGGAGGGCTGGGACTGGCCCTGTAAAAAGTGCTTTTCGCGCTGGGTAATGGAGGTCCGTATACGGGCGATTTCGGACTCCAAGTATGATTGAGGTATGTCTGTTTGCTTTTCATCCACATAAACCATAGACGAGCCCACAGCACCAATGGCATATTCGGGATTAGTGGGATGGCCAATTTTTTTGGTCAACAACAAACCATGCTCCCAGCCAAAATGCCTGGCCACTGCACATCCCATGGGTACACCACCTCGAGGAATAGACAACACCACCACCCGCTCGGAACGAAATCTTTCGAGAGGGCCTATCAACAATCGAGCCGCCTCCTCACGATTTCGAAAAAGCATCTTGAATGTTTTTTGACTCTAAACAATGATCGAGCCATTCAACAGATATTTTTGCAACCTGCTCCAGCTTACCCTGCTCCTCGAACAAATGGGTGGCCTCGGGAATCACCACCAGCCTCTTCTCTCCTCGCAGCCGCATCAGCGCACGCCGGTTAATGGCGAGCACCAATGAATCATATTCACCCACCAGCAACAATGTGGGAGCTACCACCGCGTCCAATGCATCAAAAGCCAAATCGGGACGTCCACCCCTGATCACCACCGAGAAAATATCCTCACCTAAAACAGAAGCGACTCGGAGCGCGGAAGCAGCGCCCGTGCTGGCTCCAAAAAGTCCAACGCGATCAAAAATGCCGGCATATTCATCCAAAAAATAATGTACCACACCAAGCAACCGCTCTGTGAGCAATGAAATGTCAAACCGGTTCCGTTCATCGGAATCCTCCAACTCCGTAAGCAAATCAACCAAAAAGGTAGCATAACCATTACGAGCCAGTTGTTCACTCACAAAACGGTTCCTGGGACTGAACCTGCTGCTACCACTGCCGTGGGAAAAAATAATCAAACCCTTCGGATGAGCAGGCACATTCAAGTCACCAACCAGGTTTACACCTGCAGACCGGACGACCAAAGAGGTGGTTGTGGGATTTTTCATGGTTGTAAAACTAGAAGCACCACAATCCCATAAATATGACACTTGTCAGTGACATTTATGATTGACATCACATTCGATTCCTATTTTTGCCAAAAATCCATCCATGAGCCGCATCCTGCTAACCTTGTTGACCCTGTGCCAAACCCTGATGGCCTCAGCCCAAACCTTTCAAAACGAAAATGAACGTCCAAAACTTGTGGTGGGAATCATTATCGATCAGATGCGCTATGACTACCTGACCCGATACTGGAACAAGTTCGGAGAAGGCGGATTTAAAAAGCTGGTCAATGGAGGATTCCATTGCACCAACACCCACTACAATTACGTGCCTACCTATACGGGACCTGGACATGCCAGCATCTATACGGGCACCACACCGGCTATCCACGGCATCATAGGAAACAATTGGTTCGATCGCACCACTGGAAAATCGGTGTACGTTACTGGTGACAGCACTGCTACAGGAGTGGGAACCACAGGAACCACAGGTAATCAATCGCCTTCCCGGTTACTTTCAACCACCCTATCGGATGAGCTTCGCTTGTGGAGCAACCTGCGCTCCAAAGTGATTGGAATCGCCTTGAAGGATCGTGGTGCCATCCTTCCTGCCGGAGCTTCGGGTAACGCCGCTTATTGGTACGACGCCTACACCGGAAGCATGGTGACCAGCAATTGGTATATGAACGAAATACCCGAATGGGTGAGCCGCTTCAACAAGCTAAAGCTACCCGACCAATACTTGGCTAAACCTTGGACCACCATGCTACCCATTGAACAATATGTGGAAAGCACGCCCGACGATACACCATACGAAGACCTGTTTCCAGGCGAGGCCAAGCCGGTTTTTCCCCACGACTTGAAAGTGGGAGGTACGAAACCGTACGACCTAATCAAGTACAGCCCGTTTGGCAATACCCTTACCATGCGTTTTGCTTTGGAAGCACAGCGGTCGGAGCAGCTGGGGCTGGATGAATTCACCGACCTGCTGGCTGTTAGTTTTTCAACACCCGACTATGTAGGCCACCAGTTTGGAACGCATGCCATCGAAACACAAGACATCTACCTGCGGCTCGACCGCGATCTGGAGACCCTCATCCTATTGATTGAAAAAGAGGTTGGCAAAGGCAATGTGCTGTTCTTCCTGACAGCAGACCATGCCGCCATTCCAAATGTAGGTTTCCTGCAAGACCAACAAATTCCTGCTGGCATTTTCAATGCCGTTGCAGCTTCGGACTCACTATCGAAGCACCTGATTTCAGTTTATGGACAAGGCAACTGGGTGTTGGATTTCGACAACGACCAGGTTTATCTCAACCACCAGCTGATCGCTGAAAAGAAGTTGGACCTTGAAGGCATGTGTCAAACCGCTGCCAGATTCCTGCTTGGCATCAAAGGTGTTTCCTGGTCGCTGACTGCAAAAGAACTTTCGGTCAACGAATACACATGGGGTATCAAATCGCATGTGCAGAAAGGGTTTTATCCGAAGCGCTCGGGCGATGTGGTGATCATTCTGGAGCCAGGATTGGTTGAGTACAAAAGCAAAGGAACCACCCATGGAGCAGGCTACACCTATGACACCCATGTGCCATTGATATTTTACGGATGGCGGGTGAAACCTGAAATCCTACAGTCGGAAACCTGCATCACCGACATCGCACCCACCCTGTCGCGCATATTGGGAATACAACCCCCTAACGGTACAACCGGAAAAGTTATCGCACCTTTGTTGAACAACATCTCCAAACCAAAATAACATGACACCAACACTTCGTTATGGGTTGATACTTGCAGGTTCGCAGGCTGCCATCGCTTTACTTTTATTCGGACTAGGACTTGATACCGTTGACTCGTTGTCGATGGTGACCGGCACCCTCACCACCGCTATCATGGTATACATCTGCTACCTGAACCTGAAGCATTACCGCGATATCGAAAACAATGGTTTCATGTCGGTTGGACAAGGATTAGGACGCGGATTCCGAACCAGCTTGATTGGTGGAGGATTCCTGGCGGTGTTTTATTATGTCTATTACAGATTCATCAATCCATCATTCCTGGAGCGGCTGCAGATTCTAGAGGAGCAGAAGCTGGAGGAGCAAGAATTGCCAAGCGAGCAACTGGAACAAGCCCTTAAATTCATTGAAATGGGTTTTCAACCCTTGTGGCAAGCCGTGCTCTCTTATTTGGGAATAATCTTTTTCGTGGTGGTTGCGTCGCTGATATTGTCGGCCTTCATGAAAAAAGAAAATCAGTCGGAACCTTGGTAAAAAACCGGACACGGATTTAGAGGGTCTGCAAGGATTATTTTAGAATTGGATTGATTCCTGATTAAATGGATAATTCCGTCCAATCAGCATTGCATTCAAAACTCC
>JBEAXM010000240.1:0-5150 GCA_041159805.1 Bacteroidota bacterium | reverse complement strand
TAGTAGTTGCTTTCCGCTTCGCGCGATGACGTTTCCGCTTCAACCAGTTCAAAGCTGGACCCAACACCTTTTTCATATTTGATTTTTGTGATGCGAACAATCTCCTTGGCCAGGTCGCGGTTTTTCGATTGCAGCTGGAGGTCCTCAATGCTTTTATTAAGCTTCGATACGGCACTTCGATACTCCAATTCCATGCCCTGTTCCAACTTCACGGAACCATTCTCAACCATCTGCATCCTCAGCCGTGCCTGTTGCACTTGATATTTGTTTTTGAAACCCGCAAACAATGGCATCTTGACCGAGGCGCCTACAATGGAGGTGGGATACCACTTGTATCCGCTCTGCAAGAGGTTGAATTCATTACGCGATGCGTTCGTGCTGTAGCTTCCAAAAGCAACCACCGAAGGCCATCGCATCGATTGGTAGCGCTTGTAATCAAGCTCTGTCAAATTATATTGGGTCTGCAAAATGGAGTATTCGATCCGCTGGTTGTAATCCATTCCGGTGGTTTCCACAAGTGAACTGAAGTTTGATGCATCAGGCACCGGCTCTGTTAAAATCAGTTCATGTTGCAGCTCCATCCCCATCTGGAATTTCAGTAGGTTGTATCCATCAACAACCAATCGGTCGGTGTGGCTGATGGCGTTTTCCAACAGGTTGTAATTCAGATCCAGTCGGTCCAGGTCAACCTTTTCTGCAAAACCTTTCTCGTAAAGTTTTTTCGTGTCCCTTCTGATCTTATCAAGCTGCTCCAGGTCGCCTTTCAACTGTTTTGATTTTTCTGTGGCCACCAGAACCATGTAATAGCTCTTGGTGATATTGACGGCTACTTCAATCTTCAATTGCTCGGCGGTTTTCTCAGAAAGCTCCTTGTATACCTTGGTGGCCTTCACACCGATCATGTAAGAACCGTCGAACAAAAGTTGCGAGGCGGTCACCCCTGCGGATGACGACCAGGGCTGTCCAAACTTGACGGGCGCATAGGTTCCCGGTTCGCCGCCGAAAAATTCGGCAGGGACGAACTGCGTAGGTATCTCAACGAAATTATTTACATCAACACTTAGGTTTACCTGTGGGAGGCCGACTGCTATCAGTTCGCTGATTTTTGCCGAAGCCACTGCGATTTCCAGGTTGGCGTTCTTGATGTCAGGATGGTTATCAATGGCGAATGCAATGGCCTGAGGAATGGTCATGGAAAATGAGGTTTTGTTTTCCTGTCCATTACCAGCAAACGGGATTATCATTAAAAGAATCGCCAAAACGATGACGTTATTGCGGATGCATTTCATATCAATGGAGATCATTTTGCTGTTTGTATCGTTGAATGAGTTTTTGTCCCTTTGGCGTGGTGATGCCAAATAGGAAGTGATCGAAGAGTGTCAGTTGAACCTCTTTGACGTTGAATTTCAAATGGTGGAATAACTCAGGATTGAAGCCCATGTCAACCTCTTCCAAACGCAGCCGGGCCAAAACCTTTACATTCAAATCCTCTCGATAGATGCCGGCAGCCATTCCTCGCTCCAAATTCTCCACGATCTTACCCAACATGTGGTTCTCTTTGAAGTCTACATAGCGCTCCCATGCTTGCGGATAATATTTCCTGATATCGAAAAGCAGGTTCGGGTTCATCGAGCCCAGCATCAGTTCCATGTTAGCCATCATCATCAAAAGCTCCTGCACTGCATCTCCGGCATTGTTCGAAATCTCATTGAAAACAGCTTTTCGTTTTTCCAAATCGAAGTTGCAGCACTTGTACACCATCTCGTTCTTGTCGGTGAAATGCTTGTACAAGGTTTTTTTGGAAATCGACAGGTGCTTGGCAACATCATCCATGGTGATACTTTTCACACCAAATCTGAAAAACAGCTCGGTTACCAACTGGATGACCCGTTCGTCGGTTTCGCTTTGCGCGGATGGTAATTCCGTTGGATTCATGAAGCTCAAGGACTCTTTACAAAAGGTTTGCAAAACTATGGAAACTATTAACGTTTACAAAGTTTCCATGGTTTTATCTTGCTGATAATTTTAAGTGTCATAAAATCAAGTTGTTGTGACAATCTTGATGACATCTCGTTATTGTCAGGGACCAAACAAAGTCGTATCTTTGTACCGCAAAATCATGGAAATCAACACATCTGAATCCATTTCGCCGATCGACGGCCGGTACCGAAAGGTTTGTCAACCACTCGCAAATTATTTTTCTGAGTCTGCACTAATCCGTTATCGGGTACATGTGGAGGCGGCCTACCTGTTGGCCTTGTCTAAACTGAACTTGACCGGCCTAGGTACATTATCTGACCCCGCTCAAGTTGAATTGAATGGTTTAACCCCTTCGAACTCTACTATCGATACCGCCCGAGTGAAGGAGATAGAGTCGGTCACCAACCACGATGTAAAGGCGGTTGAATATTATCTGAAGGAGCGCCTGGGGCACATGCTGGGCAGTGCATCCGAGTTCATCCACTTCGGATTGACCTCTCAGGACATCAACAACACGGCCACTCCAATGATGGTGCGTGATGCAGTCAGTGAAGTACTGCTTCCAGCACTGAACGATGTAATTCAAAGTTTATCTGAATCCGCTGAACGCTACAGGAACGTTGCCATGTTGAGCCGTACGCACGGACAACCGGCATCACCCTCTACATTGGGTAAGGAGATCGCTGTTTTTGTTGAGCGGTTGATTTCGCAACGTAACTCACTTGCGAACATCCCATGGTCGGCGAAATTCAGTGGAGCCACAGGAAATTTCAATGCGCATCTGGCTGCTTATCCACAAGTGGATTGGGTTGCGTTTGCAAATGAGTTTGTATCATCCTTGGGACTTAGCCGTTCGCAGACCACCACGCAAATCGAACACTACGACAATCTCGCTGCATTGTTCGACAACTGGCGACGCATCAACACCATCTTGATAGATCTGTGCCGTGATATGTGGACCTACATATCCCTAGGCTATTTTACGCAAGCGGTGAAAGCCGGCGAGGTGGGATCCTCCGCCATGCCGCACAAGGTCAATCCGATTGACTTTGAAAATGCAGAAGGAAATTTGGGAATGGCGAATGCCGTTTTCGGTTTCCTATCGGAAAAGCTGCCCGTTTCACGATTGCAGCGTGACCTCACCGATTCAACGGTGTTGCGCAACGTCGGTGTGCCATTCAGCCATACGCTGATAGCATTGCGCTCCTTGTCCAAAGGCCTTTCCAAGGTTCACGTAAACGAACATGCTATCTTATCCGATTTGGATTCCAACTGGGCCGTTGTGGCGGAGGCCATTCAAACCATCCTCCGTCGCGAGGGATATCCCAAACCCTACGAGGCCTTGAAAGAGCTCACCCGCACAGGCGGCGATAGCATCAACCGTGAGTCAATTCATGCATTCATCCAAGGACTGAACGTTTCCGCAGCGGTGAAGACAGAGTTGTTGGCCATCACACCAAGCAATTATACAGGCAACGCTTCCTCCTTTAAGTTGCCATCCTGATTCCAAATGCAAGAGGTAAGAGTTTCGGGTTTCACTTTCGTGAGAAACGCCATCCGGCTGGGCTATCCTGTCAAGGAAGCGATCCTATCGGTGCTTCCGCTCTGCGATGAGTTCATTGTCATGCTGGGCAACTCAGATGATGGCACCCGTGAGTTGATCGAATCCATTGCAGATCCGCGCATCAAAATATACGACAGTGTGTGGGACGATTCATTGCGTGAAGGAGGCAAGGTGTTGGCTGTTGAAACCGACAAGGCCATGGATCGCATCGCTGCCGATTCGCATTGGGCGTTTTACATCCAGGCCGATGAGATCCTGCATGAACATGGATTTGAAGCTGTGCGCGATGCCATGCGCAAGCATGTGAACGACTCGCGCATCGACGGACTGCTTTTCAATTACAGGCATTTTTACGGCTCTTACGATTATGTGGCCGATTCCAGGAAGTGGTACCGAAAGGAAATCCGAGTCATTCGAAACAATAAGGCCATTCGGTCATACCGCGATGCGCAAGGATTTCGCAAGAATGACAAAAAGCTTCGAGTGAAGCAGGTCTACGCTTTCATACACCATTACGGATGGGTTCGCCCTCCTAAAACCATGCAGGCCAAGGAGGAGGTGTTCCATAAGCTTTGGCATAGTGATGACTGGGTAAGGAAAAACGTGGCTGTGGCCGATGCCTTTGACTATTCCAAAATCGATTCACTCTCTGCGTTCAGGGGAACCCATCCTGCTGTGATGGGTGATTGGATCAGTCGGAAAAACTGGACATTCCAATATGATCCTTCCAAGGCGAAACGGGGCTTCATCCCATCCTTGCTACACGGAATTGAACTGTTGACCGGATGGAGGGTAGGTGAGTATAAAAACTACAGGTTGGTGAAAGGTTAACCTGCAATGGATGCCTCTTTCATCTTTTCCGCATTTTCCGCCATCTGCAAGGCAGTCAGGAATTCCTGAATGTCACCATTCATAACCGCAGGCAGGTTATATGAACTCAGACCGATGCGGTGATCCGTCACGCGGCTCTGAGGATAATTATAGGTCCTGATTTTCGCTGAACGATCACCGGTGGACACCATGGTTTTCCTCCTCTTGGCGGTCTCCTCTTGACGTTTATTGATCTCCATTTCATAGAGCTTCGTCTTCAGCATCTGCAACGCGCGTTCGCGGTTGCCGTGTTGTGAGCGCTCTATCTGGCAGGTGACTACGATGCCTGTGGGCTTGTGCGTCATCTGAACCTTCGTCTCCACCTTGTTCACGTTTTGTCCACCGGCTCCACTGGAGCGTGCGGTTTGAACCTCTAAGTCGGCGGGGCTGATCTCCACCTCATAGTCCTCATCGGCTTCGGGAAGTACGGCAACGGTTGCGGCAGAGGTGTGAACTCTTCCTTGTGCCTCGGTTTCGGGAACACGCTGCACGCGATGAACACCGCTTTCAAATTTCAAGGTTCCATATACGTTTTCGCCCGTGACTTCAAAAACAACTTCCTTGTACCCGCCTGTGTTTCCATCGTTGGTGTCGGCTACGGCCACTCGCCAGCCGCGGTTTTCGCAATAGCGCGTGTACATGCGGAATAGGTCGCCGGCAAAAATACTGGCTTCGTCGCCGCCGGTTCCAGCACGGATTTCAACTATGGCGTTTTTGCTGTCCTCGGGATCTTGCG
>JBEAXM010000065.1:0-2701 GCA_041159805.1 Bacteroidota bacterium | reverse complement strand
TCGTAAAAGTGAGAAGGTGCAAGCCGAGTTGTCGGACATGTCAACTTTTGTCCAGGAGACTTTTTCAGGCATCAGGGTGTTGAAGTCTTATGCTTCGGAGGAGGAGGTCGACAAATCATTCGCATCGCAGGCAGGAAAATACAAAGCCGCATCACTATCCTTGGTGAAGACCAATGCGCTTTTTCAACCTTCATTGGTGCTTCTAATTGGGTTGAGTACCGTTATCACGATAGCCGTAGGTGGGTATATGGTCACACTGGGAGAAGTCACACTAGGTAACATCGCCGAATTTGTCATTTATGTGAACATGCTTACCTGGCCCGTTGCCGCCTTGGGTTGGGTGGTTTCATTGGTGCAAAGGGCGGCGGCATCGCAAACCAGGATCAATGAGTTTTTGGACACCCAACCGGTGGTCAAGTCGGGCACCGAATCCATTAAACTCAATGGCGAATTAGAGTTCAGAAACGTATTCTTCAAATATCCAGGAACCAAAGAGGATGTGCTGGTCGACATCAGTTTCAAGGTGGAAGCTGGAAAGTCGGTGGCCATCACAGGAGCTACCGGTTGCGGCAAATCAACAATCGCTTTGCTGATGATGCGTTTTTGTGATCCTACAAAAGGCGATGTTTATGTTGATGGTAAAAGAATCGACTCCTTGGAATTAGGAGGTTACAGGTCACAGGTCGGATATGTTCCTCAGGACGTTTTTCTTTTCAGCGATACCATCAATGAAAATATAGCATTTGGTGATTCTCGCGATGAGGAAAAGCCGGATAGGGAAGTTCGAGATAGGGTAGAAGCGGCTGCCCAGATTGCTTGCGTTGCCACGGATATAAATGGATTTCCAAGTGGCTATGAGACCATGGTTGGCGAGCGCGGAATAACATTATCGGGAGGACAAAAACAGCGGATTGCATTGGCCAGGGCATTATTCAGCGATCCCAAGGTATTGGTTTTAGATGATTGTTTATCGGCTGTTGATACCCTAACAGAAGAGCGTATACTGACATCACTTGGAGGCCATTTGAAGGACAAAACTTCTGTACTGATCAGTCACCGTATCTCCACCATCATGGCTGCCGATGAGATTTTGGTACTTAACCAAGGTCGGATCGTGGAGCGTGGTAAGCATTCGGATTTGATGGGTTTGAAAGGTGTTTATTTCGAAATGTTTGAAAAACAGCAACTTGAGTCTCAGTTAGGAAATTAGTTTCGGTTGAAAGGTGTTGTTTGTAAATTGCTGTAACTCGTTGCCAAACTGTTGTTTTTATTTTAGTTTTGTCTCAAACCAACTGAATCTACATGGCTGAATTTGACAGTAATGACCAGCAAAGCGATTTGTTTGCAAAAGCGGTCAGGGCGGGTAAAAGGACTTATTTTTTCGATGTTCGCTCTACAAGGAACAATGACCACTATTTGACAATCACTGAGAGCAAAAGGCGCTTTGCAGATGGCAGCGACAGGCCGTTCTTCGAGAAGCATAAAATATTCCTCTACAAGGAGGATTTTGAGAAGTTCGTAGATGGGCTCCAAGAGGCCATTGATTATATCAAGACCAACTTTCCGGAAAGCCAAACCAGGGAGTATAACAGGGATGAAAATAATACCGGTTCTCAAGATTCATCGGGAAGTAGTTCCTACACCGACATTGATTTTGACGATTTGGGCAAGTAATTCTGCCTTCTGCATTTAATGCATTTGGCATTTGATTGGGCCACTGTCTGCAACCATCATGCGCTACCAATCGTCTGCGTAAGCGAAAACAACACATTAACCACAATAACAACTAAATACAACATGATTTTAAGGTCACTTCAACTTACTTTGTTGGTGTTTTTGATTTCCACCAATGCTTTCGGACAACCTCCCTGCATTGGATCGCAATCCATGACTGCCAGCCCAGCACCTGCTGCTAATAATACCTATGTGGTAGGAACAACAGTGACCTTCTGTTACACGCTGACCGATTATGCTCAGTCAGGTGCCGACTGGATTGCCGGTTTCGCCATTACGCTCGGACCGGGCTGGGATCCTAACTCCCTAACCCCGCTTAACCCTCCACAGAGTTGCGATGGACAGGGTACTTGGGATTGGTACACATCATGCACAGGTACTGCTTCAGGAACCACATGGGGACCTGGTTTCTACTATGACACCCCTGCAGGAAGTCCCAACTTTTCTGCTGATGGTATACCCGGGAATAACTTCGGCGACAATTGTCAAAATAACTCTTGGAACTTCTGTTTCACTGTAACCGTCGGACCTTGTGCCTCCGCTAGCAATGCACCACTGAACGTCGGTATTCAGGCGCTCTCTGATTACCAAGCCGGGTCGTGGGGTAACAACGCATGTTTTGATCCTCCATTTACCGCTCCCATCCAATGGCCAAGTGGAGTGCCTTCCGCCCAATGTAATTGTGTGCTTATTGTTCCTAACATCACCATCGTTGATGTGACATGTTCAGGATTGAACAACGGATCAGTAACGGTGTTCCCACAAGGCGTCGCTCCCTATTCTTACCAGTGGAGCAACGGTGCCACATCTCAGACCATCTCCAACCTGGCACCCGGTATTTATACTTGCACAGTTACCGATTCCACCCAATGTACCAAAACGGTTACTATTCCTGTCTCCTCACCAGCTCCTATCGTGCTGAATGAAGTTGTGGTTGGTAATACGTGTGACAATTCCAGTGGAAGCA
>JBEAXM010000206.1:0-2522 GCA_041159805.1 Bacteroidota bacterium | reverse complement strand
TTGAGATGAAAATCATGCCTTTGGATTGGACATATTGCATCAGCTCCCATTCGTCCTCCTCGCTCAAAGCACAACGCTCCATGATCTCATAAATGGAAACATCAGCGTTGCCTGGAATGACTTTTCGAGCGGCACCGCTCATCTCGTCATCAACAATATGTGTCTGATGCTTTACAACCTCCACGCCCGCCCGGTGAGCCGCATCCACCATTTCCTTGGCGGTTTGAAGTGAACCTTCGTGGTTGATGCCTATTTCAGCAATAACCAGTGGTGGTTGATATGGTGATATTATTCTATTTTGAATCTTGAACAAGTAATGTTGTTTTAAGTTGAACACGGATCAAACGTAACATAAGGATTAACACGGATATAATTTGTTGACAATGGAAAAACTGGATAAAAATTGGAAATGAAATCAAATCCGCGATAATTAGTTAGACTAGCCAAATCCTTGTTCTGCAAAAGTTCTAGAGTATTAAAATCATTCAATTAAATAGGACGCATACTCAAAATCATCTTTCGTGTCAATATCCACACCGCCGTAAACATGATCAACCAACAGTGTACCATGCTGATCGCCGATGATTTTATTTTGGTGAATCACTTCTACGGATGAAATGTATGCCAAGCCATTTTCAAAATAGAGTTGATCCGTTTCTTGGCTGCGTTGACCAAAATGGTAGTTTACAGGAATAAAACGTTCACCATTGATATGACCGGCTTTTTTATGAAGTGGGGATATGGTAAAAATGGAATCAAAAGATCCGGTATGGTATGCATCCAGCAAGTCCTCCATCATCCCCGGTGGTCGGAGCGGATTAGTGGGCTGAAGCAAAACAATTGAATTGGTTCCCTCCGGCAGGTAACTCAAGGCATGTTTAGCGACTGATGCTGATGTGGCTTCATCACTTGCATATTCAGCAGGTCGCTTAATGACTTCTGCTCCTGCATCTGAAGCAATATTTGCTATTTGATCATCGTCAGTACTGACAAAAACGCCATTGAATAGTGCCTTAAATGACAAAGCGTATTGAATGGAATGATTTATCAGTGGTATCCCGGCCAAAGGCATCAAATTCTTGCCAGGTAATCGCTTTGAACCGCCTCTAGCGGGTATTAATACAGCAATAGTTGACTTCAAACCCGCTTGATCAAGTCCTTGAATCTCTCAAACAAAGATGGCTTTCGATTGCCCTCATCGTCATAATAGCCATATTTCTTTCCATGACCATAGCCATATGCATACCCTTTGGAATAACCATAGTCGTAACCATAACCATAGCTGTAGCCATATCGTCCACCAAGCCGAACCCCATTAAATACCACTCCCATGTTGGGCAGTTTCTTGTCACGGTACAGGGTTTCCAGACTTGGCATCCAAGTCTTATCGGTATAGCCCCAACGAACCATGAATACGGATGCATTGGCCTTACGACTGATGATTTGAGCGTCGGTAACCAATCCGATCGGAGGCGTGTCGATGATTATATCATCGAATTCAAGTTTCAAAAATTCAATGAGTTCATCGTATCGATCACCCAAAAGTAATTCTGAAGGGTTGGGCGGGACTAGTCCAGCAGGAACAAAATACAAGTTGTCGCTCACACCGCTTGGATAAATGATATTGCTGGCCTTTGCTTCACCAACCATGTAGTGTGAAAAACCCACTTCCGGTTTTTGATTCAGGTACTTGGATATTTTTGGTTTGCGTAAATCCAATTCCAATAAAACCACTTTTCGTCCAGATATAGCCAAAGCGTTGGATAGATTGATGGCAAAAAATGTTTTCCCTTCACCACTGGTGCTAGATGTAACCAAAACCACCCTACCCTTTTCAAGTCCAGGTCCATGAATATAATGCAAATTGGTCCGGATGGTTCTGAATTGCTCGGCAATTGTAGAGCGTTCTTTATTATTCACCACAATAGGGGAGTTTTTGTGGGGATGTTCCGACAAGGTTCCTAATAGCGGGGTATTGGTAATTTTGGTGATCATTTCCAAACCAATGACTTTGGTATTGAATGCATCTTTCAAGAAAACATATGCCAACGGAATCACAAAACCGACTATCAATGAAACAACAAGGATTTTCTCCCTGACGGGGGAGACAGGGCTTGAACTGCCAGAAGCGTTTTCAACAATACGTGAATCAGCCGTAGTCGAGGCATAACTTAATGCCGCTTCCTCCCTCTTTTGCATTAAAAACAACCTCAACTCCTCCTTGATCTCCTTTTGCTTGACAATCTTAACCAACTCGGCCTGTATGGCCGGTATTGATGAAAGTTCAGCCCTGTAGTTACTGCTGCGATTCTGCAAGGAATTCTTCATCTCGCGCAACCCTTTTGCCAAAGTCTCCACGTTCGAAATCACAGATCGCTTCATGGTTGCAATCTCCTGGTCCTTTTGTTGTAACAATGGGCTTTGTGAGCCGGATTTGGAGATGATGGAACTGCGATCTAGAAGCAAACTATTGTAGGATTGAATTGAAGCATTCAAGGTCATATCACCTATACCAAAATCAC
>JBEAXM010000183.1:0-6564 GCA_041159805.1 Bacteroidota bacterium | reverse complement strand
ATTCCTGGTCGACAGATGTCAATGTGTTGTCAAGAAAACCTAGAACACTATTAGCTGCCTCACTGCTCTTTTCAACATCGTACTTGTTGAACTCATCGGCAAGCTTGTTGGCGATGTCAGTCGCTTTTACAGCATTCTTACCAGTCACTTTCAACAAAATGGTATTGGCATCGACATTAAGAGGGATTACATTCAATGATTTTATGATTTCGACAGCAGTTAAATCCGGACTATTGATGGTGAAATAAAATCCTTTGTTATCGGAATTTTCATCTTGCGGTTTAATCCTGATGGATTTGTTGGCAGAAATGACAATATTACCGAAAGGAAGTTGTACGGGTGATCCCAGCGATAAACCTGTTTTTGATATTTTGGAGCCGTTGTATGAAAATGATATATTGTATTTGTTGGAAGCTGTGAACTCAACAAAAACAGGTTGATTCATGAAAGTGGAATCTTTCAAATCGAGATCTACATTGAAGGGTGATCCGGTATATAGTTCGAAATCCAATACGGTACCCTTCGAGTAATAACTGATTCCAATATTCATGGCATCAACCACCCGTCTCGCCAAAACCTGCGACCGGATTAATTCAATATCACCTGCCAACTTGTTGATATTATCAAGCTGTCCTATGCTGCGTTGTCCTAAAACATCAACCGCTTGGTTCTCATCCGAAATTTTTAAAACGGTATATGCCTCAAAAAGTGGAGGTGTATACCTGACATATAGGTACCCCAGCGATACACTGACCAATATGAATAGCGCTAACCAAATCGCGTTTTTCCGTGCGATTACGGAAAAAAGGCGAAAATCAAAATCTTCGTTAAACGCACCAATTTTTTTCCTTCCCATGTATTCTACGACTGCCCTATTGGTTTTTTAAGAATATCTCATAAATAAAAATCACACTTGTCAAAAGCCCTACAATGGTAGATAAATCAGTTGTCAGACTTCTTGTATATCCTTTGACTTGATCAAAATAGATAATATCATTTGCGGCAACTGTCATGTGCCCTCCGTTTAGTCCATCCAAGGATGATAGATCAATATGATAAATTTTGAAATTATCCCCTTCCTTACGAATCAAACGAGCTGATTTGGCCTTGCCTTTATCCCCAATCCCTCCAGCCATGGCAATGGCTTCAATCACAGTTGTTTTTTCGTTTAACAAATTGATTACTTCCCCTCCACCACCACTACCAGTGAAAATCACGACCCTTTTGTTAACAACATTGACCTGAACAAATGGCTCCACATAGAACTTTGAGAATCTGTCCTCAATGATTTTTTCCGCCTCTGAGGTGGTCATTCCCTTTAACATTACGTCTCCAACCAGTGGCAATCTGACGTTCCCATCGGCATCAACTTTTGTGCCTTGAGTTGGAGATCCGGCTGTTTGACCTCCAACAACATTGTTGGATTCTCCACTAGAAACACCAGCCATAACATCCATCATTCTTGAACCATTGTTGGTATAAACATTTATCGATAGTTTGTCATAGGGGCTAATACGATAGTCCACAACTTTATTCAAACTATCGTGCGCAAAGGCAAAGTCCTTATCGGATCTGAACAATACATTGGAGTTGTAGTTACATGAGCCCAATAGAATTAAGAAAATGAATAGCAGGCAATTACGCATATTTACCAACAATATATACTCTCAAAGTTAATAAATAAATACTCTGAGCTGATAATCAGACTATTTATGATATTTCAATAAAGATTGATAATAAAGACCCATATCGGATACAAGTCTTTCATAATGAAATCTTTGTCTTACAAATGTCCAGCCCTTTTCCGACGCTGAAGACCTAAATTCCTCCGATTTTACCGCTGTAATCATGTTTGAAGCGAAATCATCAAGGTTACCTGAATCGGACAAAAGAGCTGTTTCACCGGGCAAAACCACATTAGCAATTCCACCCACCTCAGTCGTAACAATGGCCTTTCCGGCGGCTTGAGCTTCAATTAGACTGACCGGGGTACCTTCATTCAAGCTAGACATGGCAACAATATCAATCCCTGCCAATGCATCCTCGACCTTGTGAATCCATGATGTGAAGACCACATCGAATTCGGTGGTAGGAATTTCCGGAATTGATATCCTTAGGCCAAGCTCCTTGCATAGGTTCTGTATCATTGTTCTGTCTTCACCGTCGCCAATCACTACGGCTTTGACTTTTTCGCTGGTTTGTTTACAAACCTGTGCGAACGCCTTTATGAACATTGAATGGTTCTTAACATGCACAATCCTGCCAATGATTCCAATGGCGATGTCATTCTCTTTCAAACCGTATTTGGATCGGAATGCATCTCGAGCTTCAATTGGCAAATTGTGGAATCTGTCCAAATCGAATCCAAGAGGAATGACCTTGGTTTTTTCTTTTGGGCAAACGCGGTGAATGTCACATAATTCATGTTTTTGCAATTCGCTGATGGCAATGATTCCTGTACTGATTGAGCTCAAACGCCTCTCGATTGACTTGAATAGCGCTGTCTTTAAAGGGTTGAAGTAGGAGTGAAACACATGGCCATGGAATGTGTGCACAATTACAGGTACATCCGCACTCCAAGCCGCCAAACGACCAAGGGTTCCCGCTTTCGCCGCGTGGGTATGAACAATATCCGGCTTGAAATCCTGGATGATGTTTCTTATCTGTTTATATGCCTTGTAATCTGCAACAGGACTGATTTCTCGCCTCATGTCGGTGATGTAGACCGGCGTGATTCCCATTTCACGAACAATGAATTCAGAACTCTCCTCGCTTTCATCCTTCATGCCGGCCACCAACATGGTTTCGAATTCCGGTTGCAGATAGCGAGTCAGGTAGGCGGCGTTGTAAGTAGGACCGCCCAGATTCAATCGATTTATGATTCGCAAAACTTTAGCCATGGTAAATCAAATTACATGAATCGCTTCCACCAATATTGAAAAACAATCAAGCCCCAAACGCGTGACCCGATATCTCCGGGCTTATCGGAGAAAAGCCGATTACGGATTTCCCTGATCGAATTCAAATCAAAAATGCCCTGGTCAAGTATGAATTGATCACTTAAAAGTTCATCCTCTATCATGGAACGCAGTTCTTTTCTGAACCATTTCAACAATGGAACTTCAAATCCATGCTTTGGTCTTTCGAATATTTCAGAGGGTAAATCGTTTTTGAACGCTTCCCTAAGTGCGAGTTTACCCTTATTGCTGGCGATCCTGTATTTGTGTGGAAGGCGCATCACATGATTCACTAGGCGATAATCCAAAAACGGCACCCTGACCTCTAGGGAATTGGCCATCGACATCAAATCGACCTTCACCAACATGTCTCCAGGCAAAACCATACCCATATCCATCCTGAAAATCTGCTCCATCCTTGATCCATCACCGAGCGGTTTCAAAATCTCATTTTTGCGAGCTGAATAATCGTTATAACCTTCATCAAATCCTATCAATTGAAAAACATCCTTTTCAGATGCATGACCACACCATCGCCAATACCGATCAAGGTTACTCATTGAGGCGCCCTCTGAGAATCGATGAACCTTTCGGATCATGTTAGAGAGTCCATTATCACGACCACCTTTAAAGGGTGAAAGGGCAGGTGAGGCCAATTTCAACAATTGAGTTGTTAATGGTTTTGACTTGAACCAGAGCTCAGCCCTGTGTTTGTTATAACCCCCAAGCATCTCGTCGGCACCATCGCCCGAAAGGGCAACCTTTACATGCTTTGCTGTTTGATTACAAAGTATTTGTACGGCTAATGCCGATGAATCGGCAAATGGTTCATCCAAATAATCCAACACTCGATGAAGTTGTTCAAACAGATCATCGGTAGTGAGCCGGAATTCAGTGTGTTCGGTTCCACAATGTTTGGCGACCATCCGTGCATATGCAGTCTCATCGTAATATGGCTCATCCTTAAAACCGATAGAAAAAGTATTCAGTTTTGAAACCATTTTTGAAGCCAAGGAAACCACCACAGATGAATCGATGCCACCACTCAAGAATGCTCCCAATGGAACATCTGAGACAAGCCTTAATCGAACTGAATCTTCCAATAATCCGCGTAACTGATTTGCTGCTTCATCAAAACTGCCTTCAAAAAAAGGAGGATCTGGCGAAGGCATTTCATAATATCTGCCCTTTTGACGAAACTTTTTGTCGCCTGGCTTCACTAGCAGCCAAGACCCCGGCTCTAATCGACAAACATTTTCAAATATCGTTTGAAGCCCTGGTACATAGTTCAATTGCAGATAATTCACAAGGGAAATGCGGTCAATCTCCTTTTTAATTTCACCTGCAATCAATGATTTCATCTCACTTGAAAACAACAATCGGTCTTGATCCTCATAAACCAACAAGGGTTTGATACCAAACCTATCTCTGGCTAGGAACAAGGTGTTTTCAACTTTATCAAATATGGCAAGAGCAAAAAAACCATTAACCTTGCTTAAGCAGGAAGGACCCTCCAGTGAATAAAGCATTAATAGAACTTCAGTGTCCGTAGTTGATCGGAATCGATATCCATCCGATTCAAGCCTCTGACGATGCTCTTTGAAATTGAAGAACTCACCATTGAATACTATGACAAAGCGGTCTGTTGAATCAACCATGGGTTGGTTGCCGGAGGGGGATGTGTCGATGATGGATAATCGACGATGCCCTAATGCCAAACCATTAGTTGTCCAAACACCATCGTGATCAGGTCCTCTGCTGGAGAGGCATCCATTCATTTTTGAAATGAGGCCAAGCTTTTCAGACCCAGCAGCCGAAAAAGAAACAATACCGTTTATCCCACACATGATGGATTCGGGATTTCAGCAGTTTCAACAGTGAATTTCATCGGGTACCGGATGTTTCAAAATTCAATACCCTGCGAATCTGCTCTAAGTACGCTTCACGAGGTCTTGCACCTTTGGTGATTGGAGCCATTTGGGTACCATCACTGATTACCATCCCGAAGGGTTCTGAAAATGTGGTCAAGGATATGATCATTGGTGAACCTTTTCGTCCAAATATGCGAACATGTCCCAATTCAGTCATGGACGCGGTTACTCCTGGAGAAATGACCCCAATAGAGTCGATGATGGACTGGGCAGTCGATTTAAAACGACCAATTTCCTGGTCATTCAAATTCAGGGATTTTGCCTTGGGTGACGATGGATAAAAGAACAATACATGTTTTCCAGTAACGTTGAGTGTATCACCATCAAAAGTGCCGTTTTCAGGCATACTTTTCACAATTTCTCTTTTAACGGAGCCCTTTGTGGTATCCTCAACCATCGGGTCTTTGGTTTCTGACTTATCATTATCGCATGACACCGTCGATATGCAGACGATTAATGCTAAAAAGCTCCCCAAAAAGGCCCTCGTTGACCAATCCAAAAAACTTATGCTTCTAATTGAACTACAATTACTTGTATTCTTCATACTAAAATGATTTGAATTTTTATTCCGATATGGACAAAGCTAATGTTGTCGCTCGTAATTAGAGCTTCAAATCGACATTTATTTGCAATTTTGTCACCCACATTATTAACAACCATGAGGAAGACAACGATACTTTTTTTCTTTTATTCATTGCTATTCGCAGGTATCGTTCAAGCCGGGAATCCGGAAATCTATTTCCAGCAGAAATTAAAATATGAGATCAAAGCCGAACTGGATGACCAGAACCATAGAGTAATTGGAAGCATCCGCATCATTTATGAAAACAATTCAGACCAGGCATTGGACACCATTTGGTTTCACCTATGGCCCAACGCATACAGCGGAAGAAACACCCCATTATGCAAGCAATTGTTGATAGACCGCGACAACTCATTGTATTTCTCAAATCCGAATGACCTCGGACGCATAACCGATTACCAATTCTCAATTAACGGATCAGCAGTCAAGATTTACAAGGATGGGGATTTCCCGGAAATCGTTGGACTCTTGCTGGATTCAAAACTAAAACCAGGAGGCCAGATTACCATAGAAACTCCCTTTCAAGTAGCTATACCAGACGCACGTTTTTCAAGAATGGGCAGGGATAACTACTCGTACAATTTGACTCAATGGTTTCCAAAGCCAGCTGTTTTCGATAAGGGAGGTTGGCACTGTATGAGCTATCTGAGCAGGGGCGAATTTTATTCGGAGTTCGGTGACTTCGAAGTGGAACTTACAGTTCCTTCCAACTACACCATAGCCGCCTCAGGGGAATTGATGACTGAATCGGAGAGGAACAGATTGTTACAGTTGGATGCAGAAACCAGAAAAAAATTATCGGATGCAACAAAATTCCCCAATAACGAATTTGGACTCATTACCTCGGCAATCGACAAAAAGACGGTTCGATACGAACTAACAAACGCACATGATTTCGCATGGTTTGCCAGCAAATATTATCAGGTGATGTTGGATACGGTGGTATTGGAGTCCGGCAAAAAAGTCGGTACATCAGCTTTTTTTGGAAACCAACGAAATGATTTATGGAAAGATGCCTTAAGCTACTCAAAAAGTGGACTTGTTTTCCTTTCAAATGAAATAGGCGACTATCCGTATGAATCCTTTGCCGTGG
>JBEAXM010000148.1:0-7858 GCA_041159805.1 Bacteroidota bacterium | reverse complement strand
GCAACTCCGCTGGAAACCCTATCAAATATCATTTTTTGGTGATGACGTAAATCATATACGCCTGCATACGGGAGATCTAATATTGCATCAGAAACAAAATCGTGGATATGAAAACGCTGCTACTTGGAATCCTTTCCCTTTGTTTGCCTTTAGCAAATCATGCACAAGACACCTTGACCATTTGGGGTGGGAGCAAGAAAGCCGTTTATATCACTCGCATAGGTAATGATGTACTGTTCTACAAAAAAAAGGAGGCGTCCGACAAGGAGCATTACATCGAGAAGAAACGACTGATGGACATACAAGCCTACGACACTTCCATGCATTGGGAAGAACGCATCTATGATCAACGCCTCTACGGCGAACTGCCTACCGACTCATTGGCAATCGACCAATTGGCACAAGAACATGTTTCCGTTTACTATCACGGAGACCAAGTGGTGGGAAAAATGACACTGTTGACCACTTTGGTTGGAACACCCATTGCGGGAGTTGGATATGCTGTTGCACGAAGTGTGAGCCGTGTGCCTGAAAACAAATTGGGATTGCTGGGAAACCCACACGCGCAAAACCCCGATTATGTGAAGAGTTATGCCAAGTATGCGAAGCGAAAAAACCAGAAAAAAGCCTGGAAAGGATTTGTTACCGGATCCATGGTATATGCGGTTCCAATTGGCATTGTTATGATTGCCGTACAAAACATGAGTTTTGATTTACGATTGGCTGAATAATTTTAAAGCTTTATTTTATTGGTTTTGAGCTAATTGCGATTGGGCTCCTGTGGTGGTTTTGTCCTGTGTGACAAATGTCATGTTTGGATTGGGGCTTTTTTTCTACTATTGGCTGTTTTTCAGGAGGTTTCAATTCATAAAAAATGAAACATCTGCCCGATATTTTCGTAAAAAAGCTTCCTTTGTAAAATAATTTCTATTTCCAACCCTTAACCACTCAACAAATTATGCTCTCATTCCATTCTGCCAGTGCCCGTATTGTGAACACCCGCCGCGGTGTATCCGAACTCATGGAAGTCGCCCTCGGTGAAAAAGTAAGCGACTGCAACCTCCTTATTTTCCATGCTTCCGTTGGTCACAATTTCCAAGAAATGGTTGACCAAGCCCATGAACTAGCACCCAACGCCCGCATCGTAGCCGCATCCTGCTGTGGAGTTATCGGTCGCGAAGGGGTGAGCGAATCCACCAAAGACATGGCGCTGATGGCTGTGAAAGGTGATGAGTTCGTTTTAGCCCATTGTGATGGCATCTATGGACACAACTCATATGAGAAATCGTTGCAAATGGCCGAAGAGATGAAGAAGTCCGGAAAGCCG
Source organism: Bacteroidota bacterium (assembly GCA_041159805.1). Lineage (GTDB taxonomy): Bacteria > Bacteroidota > Bacteroidia > AKYH767-A > OLB10 > JALRAP01. Next base: position 6,531 of record JBEAXM010000148.1, on the reverse strand, counting down.
ATCAACATGATTTATTTCCTGGCTTCCGGTATCGATATCGCAAACGACTTATGTATTCAAGCATTTGAAAAAGTGTTCGGTCCGGAAGTAACCATCTTTGGAGCCACCTCTGCCGACAACATGAAGGGGGTTATCAGCTTCCAAGCCGTTGACACCACCGTGATGGAGCATGGTGCCTTTGCCATCGGCTTTGCCGACCCTACACTTACTGTCGATACACAGGCCACGCATGGATTCGTAGCAGTTGGTGAGCCGCTCGTAGTCACCAAGGCCACTGGACATATCATTCATGAATTCAACGGCAAGCCCGCTTGGGAGGAATACACGCATCGCCTGGGTTTGACTCCCGATGCCACATGTGGCGATACCATTCCCGTTGGTGCCTTGGGCGAAAAGCTTTCGCCGGAGTTGGCAAAAGAGTACGGAAACGGTCACTTGCTTCGTGTGGTTACCAAGCATGAAGGAAACGACATGTACTACGCTACCACCATCAAGGAGGGAACCGAACTTTGGCTGACCACCCGTGATGAAAAGCTCATATTTGATGAGATGAATCGCATGAGCAATGACATGATTCAGCGGGCGGGTAATAAGAAAGCCGTTGCGGTGTTCCACGCCGACTGTTTGGCTCGTGGACGTTTCCTGTTCAACAAGATCATCAAGGAGGAACTTGTGAATATCATGCAAAACCCGTTCTACGTAAATGGCGAGTGTCCACCCTGGTTGGGAATGTACGGCTTTGGTGAAATTGCCCGCTTGGGAGGAAACAACGAATACCACAACTATACGACTGCATTGTATGTTATATACCGTTAGTTGGTAGTCAAAACATACACCGCCATTGGCGGCAACGCGCCTGATGGAGCAAACAACGGAAGCATACGATAAGCTGCTCAAAGAGTATCGTGAACTGCAGCTGAGAGTCACACGATTCTCGGCAGTGGAGCAGCAGCTTATTAACATACGCGACCGACTCGACAATGAGCTGGATATGTATAAACGTATCCAGCTTTTCAGTTCGCGGGCGCTTGCCATCCAAAACAAGATCGACTTCATACGGCATATCGCCGACGGGGTGGTGGATATTTTCGAAACCGAGGGATCCATTGTGTTATATGAAAGGGGTGGCGCAGACCCGGTTTCGATTTTGTACTTCGAAGGAATCCCCTTCAATGGAATTTCCGAAGATCAGCTGAAAACATGCGTGAGAAACGTAACCAACGATATCGGAAAAACAAGATCCTTTCTAATATCCAATGACGTTTTTAAAAATCACCCTGCATTCGTTGGGTTCAGGGAGGGTATTTGGTACTCTTTTCACGATGAAGCCATCGGGTTCGACATTCACATTGCCGGACTGATATCATTGGAAAAAGGCGGGTTTTACAGCCCCTTGTTAGATCGGCATAGCACCATTTACGGCGTATTTGCACAGCAAGCAATCTCTTTATTAAGCAACTTTCAACGGGGGCTGACGATTCGCCGACAGCTGGAAAAAATCAATGCCTCCTCAAAGGAGTTGCTCAAGCTTTCGCTGATTGCAACCAAGACCAAGTCGGGTGTGATCATTACCGACAACAAAGGACACATTGAGTGGGTGAACGAATCGTTCTCCGCTACAACCGGATACACATTGGAAGAAGTCATTGGCAAAAAGCCGAAGGATTTCTTACAAAGGACCAATAGTCCCGGATTTGAAGAAGTACAAAAAACCCTTTCAGAATCCCTGGCCAAGCGTGAAAGAGTGGAGGTGACCCTCATCAACTACAACAAATGGGGAGAGCCCTACTACAATCAGCTCGAAATAACCCCCGTTTTTGATGAAAACGGCACTCACATCAACTTCATCGCTCTGCAGAAGGATATTACTGCCGAGAAAAAATTCCAAGAGGAGATCATCCAAAAAAATTCCGAACTCAAAAAAATCAACTCGGAGCTCGACAATTTCGTGTACAGCATCTCCCACGATTTGAGGGCGCCCTTGTTGTCTATCAAAGGGATTTTGCGACTGATAACCATGAAGGAGAAGCTCGGTGAGACCGCCTTGAACTACCTGAAGATGGCCGATTCGTCGGTTGACCGCTTGGACCTCACCGTACAAGAAATCCTCGACTATTCCCGAAACGCACGCCTGGACTTGCAGATAACCGAGTTCGACCTTTCCATGGTTATCGAAGACATATTCAACGACCTGAGATTTGGCACCGAAAGGGAAATGTCTTTTTCTTTGCACTATGAAGGGCAAAAGGTCATCCGGTCAGACCGATACCGCATATCCACTTTGCTGAAAAACATCATTGGTAATTCAGTCAAATACCGTAACCGGAAAATAAACAACAGTAAAGTGGAAGTGAGTGTGGTTCGGAAAGAAGACAAAACAGAGATTACGGTTGCCGACAATGGAATCGGTATCGCTGAGCATAACATCGAAAAGATTTTCGATATGTTTTATCGCGCCAGCAGCGATGTTACAGGCACCGGACTTGGATTATATATCTGCAAGGAAATCATGTCGCGTTTAGGCGGAGACATCCGTGTTGAATCGGTGCTTGGAACAGGCACAACCATGCATATAATGCTACCTGAAAGAAAAAACTGAAACGATGAGAACGATTCTATTGATTGACGACGACCAAATTTTCAACTTCATCAGTTCGGAAATGATTTTGGAGACAGATCCGGATACCCGGATAATCACCTACCTGTCGAGCCCGGAAGCCCTGCAATACCTGAAAGATCTTCTCGACCAGGAACAACCGCTTCCTGATATCCTGTTCCTGGATATCCGTATGCCGGAAATGACCGGGTTCGAGCTTTTGGATAAACTCCTACAAGCGTATCCCATTGAGGCCATCAAAAAAATGCGGATATTCATGCTTACCTCCTCATTGGATGAGAACGACAACCAAAAGGCCGCCGACAATCCATTGATTGAAGGGTATCTAGGTAAACCTCTCGATATTGTAGAGCTGGTAAAAATCTTAAGCTGATAAACCCTTACAGTCATCCTCAAGGTTTGACTTAGGATTTGTTCCTTTGGCAATTATTCTTATTTTTACCTTCTAACATGCTCAACAATGTACGGACTGGTAAACCAAGCGATTCAAGGCCTAGTGGAAGAAAACTTCGGCGCCGACACCTGGGAAAAGATTAAAACCAAGGCAGGCGTTGAGGAAGATGCCTTTCTCAGCAACAAAATCTATGATGACCGTGTGACCTATGAACTGGCTGGCGCTGCGGCTGAAACGTTGGGCATTTCCGTAGGCGAAGTGCTTCACGCTTTTGGGAAGTACTGGGTGCTGAAGGTGGGAAACCAGAAATACGGTACGCTGATGCGATCCGGCGGCGATAGCTTGATGGAGTTCCTGGTGAACCTTCCCAACTTCCATAGTCGGGTGATGCTGATTTATTCCGATATCCGCCCACCCGAATTCAAAATCGAGAAACTAGACGAAAGAAAACTGCTGGTTCATTATTATTCTTCACGCGAAGGTCTTACCGATTTCATGAGCGGGCTCATCAGCGGACTGGCTGAGCTATATCAAACAGAGGCGAAAATATCCTGTGTTGAATCCAGAAGCCAGGGCCACGACCATGATGTGTTCGAAGTGGTGATTCCCTGATACCGCCATGATCAAGCGATTATCTGATCCCAAACTTCTTGATGTCTTATTCCCCTTCCATTTCATCCTGGATGAGGGTCTTGCCTTTGTTCAAACGGGACCAAGTCTGAAAAAATTACTTCCGGATCCGATATCATTTGAGCACGACTTCAAATTGGTTCGTCCTGGTTTGGGTATCCAATACTCCTTCGAATCCATAAGTAGTTACACGGATCAGGTTTTCATTTTAAAACCGAAATCTGTTGATGCCGTTTCCATGATCAAAGGGCAGTTTGTGCCTGTTGAAGAACCCAAACAGCTTCTCTTCGTGGGGTCACCTTGGATCATGCATGAGGACTCGTTCGCAAAAGCAGGTCTCAAGATCCGGGACTTTGCGATTCACGACTCCCTCATCGACCTGTTACAGCATTTGAGGGTGCAACAAATGACGGTTGAAGACATGAACCAGGTAAACAAGATGCTCACCCGAAAAAACGAAGAGCTTGTTTCCTTGAACAAGGAGATGACTGCCGCCCGGCATGATTTGGAATTGAAGAACTCCGAGCTGCAAAAAATCAACTCCGAGCTTGATCGATTTGTTTATAGCATCTCGCACGACCTTCGTTCACCTTTGTTGTCCATTAAAGGAATGTTACAGCTGATTCCGATTAAGGAAAAGACAACGGATGGAACCAATAAGCTATTGAAAATGGCTGAAAAATCCGTTAACCGGCTTGACCAAACCATTCAGGAGATCCTTGATTACTCACGCAATTCACGCCTCGAACTTAAAATAACCGAATTCAGTATCATCCAAATGATTGAAGGCATTTTTGCCGACCTCAAATACTCTACCGAGGAAAATGTGGACTGCACCTTGGAAATCAGCGGGAGTACGAAAATCAAAAGCGACAAATACCGACTTGAAACGCTCCTGAAAAACATTATCGGGAATGCGGTGAAGTATCGTAATCGTGAAGTGAATAACGCCTGGGTAAAGGTGTTGGTCAAAAACGACAAAACCAATTGCACCATTTCGGTTGCCGACAATGGGATTGGTATTTCAGAAAAAACGCTTCCTAAAATCTTTGATATGTTTTACCGGGGAAGCAACGCCGTTTCGGGAACCGGGCTTGGCTTGTATATTTGTAAGGAAATAATCCATCGGCTTGGGGGAACGATGGATGTGGAATCAAACGCTGGAAAAGGCTCTGTGTTTTCCATTTCATTCCCATTAAGCAACTGAACCATGAAACGAATACTCATTATTGATGACGACGAAATTTTTGAGTTCATAACACGTGAACTGGTAATCGAGTTGTATCCCGAAGCGGAAGTGAAATCTTTTTTATCCAGCACAGACGGATTGGAATACTTACAATCTGTACTTTCATCAGGCAACCAAATTCCTGATATCCTGCTACTGGACATCCGCATGCCCATTATGGATGGATTCGAGCTTTTGGATGAGTTGGCAAAATCACACGGTCCGTCCGGTATCGCCCATTTGCGCATATACATGCTAACCTCCTCTCTGGATGCCAAGGATTATAGGATGTCTACCGAAAACCCGCTGGTGGCTGGATTCATCAGCAAGCCACTGGAAGTAGACAAGCTGAAAAGCATCATGGAGTAGTTGTTATCAATTTTCAACAAAACAGCATCTGATGGAGAATTTTAGCGTTCCATTCAAGCATAAGGTTCATTTGTTCTCCCTGGTTTTGTTGCTTTTTACCATCCCTGTATTGTCGCAAAGCGATCCAGGAACCTACAAGGATTTCAAAATTGAAAAGCTAGGCGATGGCGTTTATGCTGCCATCCACAAAAACGGAGGTCACGCCATTTGCAATGCAGGAATCATTGACCTGGGTGGCTCCACTTTGGTCATCGACCCCTTCATCAGCCCATCGGCCGCACATGAACTGAAAAAGGCAGCCATGGAGCTCACTGGAAATGCCGTGAAATACGTTGTGAACACGCACTATCACAACGATCACGTCAGGGGTAACCAGGCATTCCCTGAAGCCACCATCATATGCACAGAGAAAACACTCGAGCTGATGAAAATAAACGGGCCGTTGGATTTGGAAAATGATAAAAAAGAGGCCGCTGCACAGTTTGAGTTTTGGAAAAACAAATCCGTTGACCCGAAAGATGTATCGGCTGTTGAAAATCGTATTGGGATGATCGGCTACTATGAAGGGATTGTGCAAAGCTTACCGGAAATCCGATTAACCCTTCCTGATGTCATATTTAAAAACTCCTTGTCCATTGAAGGAGACACCCGCTCGGTTGAAGTCATCGACATGGGAATCGGGCATACGGAAAGTGATGCTGTGGTATGGATTGAAAACGATCACCTGTTGTTTGCGGGCGACTTGCTTTTTGTAAATACACAGCCATGGATGCTCGATGGAGATCCTGAAAACTGGTTCCGGATACTGGATCGGCTTGTGGACATGAAGCCCGAGGCAATCGTTCCAGGACATGGTCCGGTTTCCACCATTGAAGATATTGCGCCGATGAAAGCATATATGCGAACGGTGATGAATGCCGCTAAGGAACTTTCCGAGAAACCGGAAATGAAAATTGTATGTCCGCCACCATTTGACGGGTGGATGCTGTCAGCGTTTTATGTACCCAATGTTATCGGGTTATCTAAAAAGCAGGATAAAAAGCCAGAGAACAAAACATCTGGCGATTGAGAAGCAAATCTGAATAACCCCGCAAACAATGCTATTCAACCCGCTTGGGTTTTTCCTTTTCCTATCTGCATTGGTGTAAATCAAAATACCCCGCTTAAACCATGGGTTTTCGATTATATTGCTACCTTTAGTGGTTGAATCAATTGGCTGTTTGACCCACACCGAATTTTAGCAGATGCTATCACCATCCAACTTTTCCAGCATGGACATTTCGGATCCACAGG
>JBEAXM010000139.1:0-3302 GCA_041159805.1 Bacteroidota bacterium | reverse complement strand
ACCAACATTCTTGATGAGCAGCTTTTTTTCACTCTGATGATTGGTGAAGTACTTTGAATATGCCTTATCATATCCATCCGCGAACTCATCATCATCAACAAAAAAGGCAAACTCCAACCGTTCATGAGTCAGTACATCGGGATGCAAACCCATGTATCGATGCAGCGAGGTGGTGGCCGCCTTTTGCACTCCGATGATCGCTATGTCGATTTTATGCTGTGGCATGCTGCTTCAGATCCAAGACCATTATTTCCGCTGCACGTTCCGATGCTCCAACACCTCCGAGCATGCCGCGAAGCTGATCGTAATCGTCCAACATTTGCTTACGGGCCATGGTATCACCCAACAACTTATTCAGTTCAGTCTGGATAAGGTCCGTGTTCAAATCATCCTGTATCAGTTCGGTTACCACTTGCCGGTCCATGACCAAATTGACCAAGGAAATGTATTTCACTTTTACCAGGGCCCTGGCAATGCGATAAGAAATCGGATTGGCTTTGTAACATACTACCTGCGGTACCCTGAACAAAGCTGTTTCAAGTGTAGCGGTACCCGAGGTAACCAAGGCGGCATGTGCCACCGAAAGCAAACCATAGGTGTTACCCTCAACTATCTCGACCCCGTAACCTGCAACAAAGGAATCGTAATAGGATCGATCAATAGAAGGTGCGGCAGCCAATACCAAACGATGTCCAACATGTTTGCTTGTAGCTTGCAACATGAGTGGCAGCATACTTGAAATCTCCTGTTTCCGACTACCAGGCAACAACGCAATGATTGGACGTTGGTCGTTTCCCCTGTTGAAGGAATAACTACCCAAGTTGATGGCATCCAAAAGCGGGTGACCCACAAAATCAGCTTGGTAGGCAAACTTGGAATAGAAATCTTTTTCAAAAGGAAGTATCACCAACATACGATGCACATACTTTTTGATGATATTCACTCTGGATTGTTTCCAAGCCCAAATCTGGGGTGATATGTAGTAATGCACGCGGAAACCCATATCGAATGCAAACCGGGCGATCCGCAGATTGAAACCGGGATAATCGATCAACACCACACAATCGGGATTGAACGCAACCAAATCGCGCTTGCACGTATTCAGGTTTTTCAAGATGGTACGCAGGTTCATGATGACCTCCACGAATCCCATGAATGCCAATTCGCGGTAATGCTTAACCACGTTGGCACCAGCAGCCGACATCAGATCACCTCCCCAAGCCCTGATCTGTGCATCGGGATCCTTCTTGCGAATTTCACGGATCAGATTGGATCCGTGCAAATCACCAGATGCCTCACCTACGATGATATAATATTTCAATCCTTTGAGCTTTGACTACTGGAGGTAATAAAAGAAATAAGAAAGTCCGAATACGAATGTAACCAGCAATATGCCACGGCCTGTATATTCATAATTCGTCTTGAGCATGTAATACCTGAAAGGAAACACATTCAGGAATATGGAAATCACCTGCACTGTGCTCTCCCTGAATATGGGGGGCTTGTCGAAGAATTCCTTGGAAATCCAGATATTCAAATAGTGCAGGGCAAAATATCCACCGAACATCACTACCAAGGCAATCAGGATGCCTGTGATCATGGAGTTTTTCTTAATCATGCCAACGGATGCGGTTTAGTTGCTGAAAGGCGTGGTGTGCGGTAAAATCGAACAAGACAGGAACAACCGATACAAATCCATTCTTCAATGCCCATTCATCGGTATCATTTCCTTTGTCGTAATTACGAAACTTACCAGTAAGCCAATAATAGGGTCGCTTGCGCGGATCCATCCGCTCATCGAACTCCTCTTCCCACTTCGCATTCGCTTGTCGGCATACCTTTACTCCCTTGATCCGTGAAAGCGGCAAGTCCGGAAAGTTCACATTCAACAGCGTATCGGCAGGCATGCCGTTACGAAGTATGTTGGAGGAGATGAGACGAGCGTAATGAACACATGCCGAGAAGTCGGCTTCCATACTATAGTTGTTCAAAGAGAAACCGATTGATGGAATACCTTCGATGGCACCTTCCATGGCGGCTGACATGGTGCCAGAATAAATCACATTGATGGAACTGTTGGATCCATGGTTGATTCCAGAGACACATAGGTCGGGTTTGCGATGCAGCACTTTGTTGACTGCAAGCTTCACGCAATCCACGGGAGTGCCCGAACATTGCCAACCTAAAAACTCGCCATGCACCTCGACCTTATCTAGTCGGAGTGGCTTCCCAATAGTGATTGCATGGCCCATGCCCGATTGAGGACTGTCGGGTGCCACTACCACGACCTCGCCCAGTGTACTCATGGCTTCAACCAAAGAGCGGATTCCTGGTGCGGTAATCCCGTCGTCATTGGTGACCAGTATCACTGGCTTGTTTTTACCCTTAGGTACCGATTGCTTGCGTTTTGTTGCCATGTGGCAAAAGTAAACCGAATTGGTCGAACACTGACAACTCCAGATCCACACATACCAACAAACAAACCCCGGTGATTGGTTGAATCATCCGGGGTTGCATGAAGGCCTTACGGGGCCTTGGCTATGGAAACACTATGCAACAATCACTTCTTTGGGCTGCGATGGCTTCGCCTGTTCACGCTTTGGAATGACCACCTGCAGGATTCCATTCGTATAACTTGCGGAAATCAACTCCGGGTTTGCGGTATCGGGCAGATGGAAGCTTTTGGTAAAAGATTGCACCGTAAACTCCTTGCGAGTGTTGAAGGCATCTACTGATTCCGAATTCGCGGGGCGGGTCCCTTCAACCACCAATTTTTCCTCTTGCACCCGGATCTTGAACTGCTCCTTGTCGAACCCGGGAACCAGCATTTCAACTTTGAATCGGTCGGGCTCGCTGTAAATATTCACCTTGGGAGCATCGGCTCGGTAAGGGGCTGGCGAAATCATATCGCCGAATAAGTCATTGACCAAATCATTAATGGTCAAGAAACGGTCTCTGGTTGTGGAGACGGGAGCGGGTTTTGAATTTCTGATATACATGTTTTTTCTGTTTTGAGATTTACAGATAGCTAGACAACATCCATACCAACATCAAAAAAACCAAAATAAGTGCCAATATGGCACTTATCAAAAACAAAAGATGTCAATTTGTCTTAAATTGTGATTTTACAACTGAATCACCTGAATTTCTCCCCGCTCAATGGATTGAACAATGGATTCGATTGCTGCATCATCACCCTCACCATCATACTCGCTTTTAAGGGTTGAGCCGAACAGTCGAGCCAGACTTTGCCAGAAAAACGCCTGGAATGACCCACGCAATTCCTTTACCAACTCATAGGA
>JBEAXM010000043.1:0-3711 GCA_041159805.1 Bacteroidota bacterium | reverse complement strand
AGTTGACATTACGGATAACGGGGATTTCATCATCGGTGGATACTCACAATCCGGGATTGGCTCTGAAAAAAGTGATGATTGTAGAGGGCTATGGGATTACTGGGTTTTGAGAATAGATGGTTTAGGCAATAAGATTTGGGACAAAACATATGGTGGCAGCCAGATTGATTGGCTATTTGACCTAATCGTAACTGCAGACAACAACATTGTGATGGGTGGTCAATCATTTTCTGACAACAATGGCGAAAAATCAGAACCTAACTTGGATCCAAATTTGACCACCAGTGATCGTTGGATCATCAAAGCATCAGGTTCAGGTGCGATTCTGTGGGATCATACAATAGGTGGTTCGGCGTCAGAGGACTTATCCAGGATTCAAGAGACACCGGATCTTGGGTTACTGATAAGTGGCGAGTCCTACTCATCCATCAGCGGAAATAAAACGGAGGCCAACATAGGATTGGAACAAAGCTGGGTGGTTAAAACGGATTCGAGCGGAATGGTGGTTTGGGACAAAACCATATTTTCCACCGGACATGATGAAGAGGGCAGCGCCGTTGCTACTGACTCAATTTGTTTTGTCAATGTAAATTACACCGAAGCAAGCGTTGGCGGTTACAAATCCCAAACCAATTGGGGAGAGGGAGACATCTGGTTGGTTCGAATATGTGAATTTCAAACAACCGGAGCCGGTGAAAGCCTTTTTTTTGAAGAAGATATTCGCTTATACCCAAACCCGGTAAAAAGTCAATTGGCTGTAGAAAATACGTCAGGCAACTTTTGCAGGGACCATGGCAAAGCCATCCTGACAGATATGTTTGGTAGAGTTGTCCTTACAAAATCCCTGGATTGTTTTTCCAATGAGTTTAGTATGGAAACGGAAACACTTGAACCTGGCAACTACATCCTAAGCATCTCAACAGAATCGAAATGCTATAAAGAAATTGTCACAAAAATTGACTAGAACAATCCGTTCAATTCTGCGTTCACACGATTCACAATCATGCCTAGGTGTTCGGCATTTTCGGCAAAGTTGATCTCATCGATATCTATAACCAGCATCTTTCCGTGCTCGTATCCTGAAATCCAACCCTCATATCTCTCGTTCAATCTTTTAAGGTAATCGATTCGGATGGAGTTTTCATATGCCCTACCCCGCTTTTCAATTTGTCGGACCAGGGAGGGAACCGAGGCGCGTAAATAAATCAACAAATCCGGTGGTTTAATGAACTCTGTCATCAACTTGAAAAGATCCTGGTAGTTATTGAAATCACGGGTGGTCATCAGTCCCATCGCATGCAGGTTGGGCGCAAAGATGTAAGCATCCTCGTAGATTGTACGGTCTTGGACGATGGTTTTGCTGGATTTCATGATCCTAGCCACCTGATTGAAACGGGAATTCAAAAAGTAGATTTGCAGGTTGAAAGACCAACGCTGCATATCTTCATAAAAATCGTTCAGGTAGGGATTGTCTTCAACATCCTCATAATGGGGCTCCCACTTGAATTGCTTTGATAGCAAAGTGGTCAAGGTCGTTTTTCCGGAACCGATGTTCCCGGCAATGGCAATATGCATGTTGAAATCGGTTAATTAGATGGGGACTGCTAAAATAAAAATAAAATCGGAATCAGAGGCGGTATTCCAATATTACCTTACCCAATTGGACAAAAATCTTTTCATTTCTCACCTTGACTGAAGATGAATCATTATTCAAATTGAGTGGAAATGTTGTTTCAAATCCGGTCCTAAAATTCCTTTTCACCAACCCCTTTTCTGTTAGATAATACAAATCACCTTTGCCAATACCTGCCAATTGGCTGCCAGGAGAAAACAATTTAAAGGAAAAGGTGCCATATTGGTCGTAAACGAAAAAGCCAAACGATTTGTCGTTCAAAACCATCCACTGCCCGTTACAAAGAATTTCGCTGATGAGTACATTACCTGATTCTATCGATGATAAGGAGGTTCCTTGTAGAAGGGGCTTTCCGTTCTGATCAAATTTCACTGGTCTTCGATCCAAATCATCGTATATCCAATACCCTTGTCCAGCCGACCTGGATCCGATAAGACTTGATGCTCGAGCTCCAATTTCAGGTGACCAAGTGGCTGAAATGGAAAGCGATTGGTCGAGTTCAATGACCTTAGTGAACATTGGATAAAACAATGCAGGACGCAACGGATCAACAACATCCAAAGATCCAATGGGGCCGAACTCACGACTGCTAAAGGTTGCGGTCAATTCCTTGTCTCGATTATATCTGCGCAATTCGTAATTATCGTAAACATAAAGGTTGCCTAAATCATCCACATCCCATCCCTTGTCGTTGGATGAAAGCACAAAAACAGTATCTGGCTCAACGCAATATGAAACCAAATGCATTTGGGAAAGCAATAATATCAGTGCAATTACACTTTTCATTCCTATGAACCTAGTGAAACCTGTTGTAAAATCTCCTCCATGAACTTCCTTTCATTGGACAGGCGTGGAACTTTATGCTGTCCACCAAGCTTTTCTTTCTTCCTAAGCCATTCATAGAAAGTACCATTGGGTGCAACCTGGATGATAGGAGCCCTAAGTACCATATCCTTGTACCTTTTGGCTTCATAGTCGGAATTGTTTTTTTTGAGTTCCGAATCCAATATAAGGGCAAACTCATCCATTTGCTCCGGTAACTTTTCAAATTCAATCAACCACTCATGGGCTCCAGAGGTTTTTCCAGAGTAAAAAACAGGAGCGGCAGTGTATTCACGTACAACAGATGATGTTCTTCTAGCGGCTTCCGAGATGGACTTTTCAGCATTATCGATAATCAACTCCTCTCCGAAGGTATTGATGTAATGGGCCGTCCTTCCAGTTACTCGTATCCTGAATGGGTACTTTGATGTGAATGTGATGGTATCCCCTATCTTATATCTCCACAATCCACCATTAGTGGAAATAACCAATGCGTAATTCCTGCCTGTTTCAACCTCATGAAGCGAAAGCACCTTGGGGTTATCCGATTCGATCTCTTCAATAGGGATGAACTCATAATAAACCCCGTAATCCAACATCAAAAGCATATCATTGGCTCCGTGCCGGTCTTGCAATCCAAAAAACCCTTCGGATGCATTATACGTCTCGTAATAGTTCATCCTTGGATTTGGTATCAAATCATTGAATTGCTTGCGATATGGGGCGAAACTGACTCCACCATGAGCAAAAAGCTCAAGATTGGGCCAAACTTGGGAAATATCCCTTTTACCGGTGATTTCAAGAATACGATTCAAAAGAACCAATGTCCAAGAGGGCACTCCGGAAATGTTCGTAACATCCTCGTTGATGGTGGTCAATGCAATTTGCTCGATTTTGGATTCCCATTCGTCCATAAGAGCAATTGAGATGTCAGGAGTCCTGAAAACCTGAATCCATGTAGGTAGGTTTTGGATCAGAATGGCCGACAAATCGCCATAAAAAACATTACTGTCGTAGGAACCCTGCTGATGGCTTCCACCCAAAGACAATAGCTTGCCGTTAAACAACCCTGTGTCGGGATGGTTGTTGCAATAAATGGACAACAGGTCCTTTCCACCCTTGAAATGACACTCCTCGAGTGATTCGTCCGTTATGGGTATGAACTTGCTTTTATCGCTGGTGGTTCCCGACGACTTGGCAAACCACTTGACTTCGGTGTTCCAAAGCACGCGCTGCTCTCCGGATCGGAGTCGGTT
>JBEAXM010000042.1:0-5201 GCA_041159805.1 Bacteroidota bacterium | reverse complement strand
GAATAATTTGAGGGATGAGGAGCTGATCCGTTGGAAGAGTTTTGATGGGTTGGAGATCTCCGGATTCCTTTACCGTCCTAATTCCAAGTTCACTGGAAAGCGGCCTGTGATCATCAATATTCATGGTGGTCCTGAGGCACAGTCCCGACCCGGTTTCCAAGGAAGAAGCAATTACTTTTTGGAAGAACTCGGCATCGCAATCATCTATCCGAATGTAAGGGGCTCAACCGGATACGGAAAGAAATTCGTTACACTTGATAACGGTTTTTTGAGGGAGAATTCAGTTAAGGACATCGGTGCCCTAATAGACTGGATTGCGACGCAGCCGGATCTTGACAAGGATCGTATAATGGTTACAGGAGGAAGTTACGGAGGCTACATGTCCCTTGCTGTTTCAGTCATGTATGCCGATAAGATACGATGCGCGATAGACGTTGTAGGCATATCCAATTTTGTCACGTTCTTGAAAAATACGGAGGACTATCGCCGTGATTTGCGTCGTGTGGAGTACGGTGATGAGCGCGACCCTAAGATGAATGCCTTTCAGGAAAAGATATCACCCAACAACAACGCTGCATCCATCACCAAGCCACTGTTCATCGTCCAAGGTGGTAACGACCCCCGAGTTCCCCGCACGGAAGCTGAACAGATGTTCAATACATTGAACAACGCAGGTAAAACGGTTTGGTATCTCGAAGCCAAAGACGAAGGTCATGGATTCCGTAAAAAGAACAATGTGGACTTCCAGTTTTACGCCACCGTTGAATTCATCAAACGATACTTGTTGAATCAATGATGGTAGTACCTGACCGATAGATAACCTTGCTATCGGCGGATAAGCTTCATTCGTATCCTGCCGTCAGCGGATTGCAACAGATAAACACCACTGGCAATCTGCTCGGTTGAAACAGATCTTGATTCGCCGCCACTGATTTCGAGTTCATTCAAGACGATTCTACCTGAAAGGTCGCTGATGTATAATTTGGTGGGTGGCCCTGGCTGCAAAGTGATGGTCAGTTGATCATCGAATGGCATGGGAGAGACGGAAATGTTTTGTTCGATGTGTTCCCACAATCCGGTGTTGATTCCGGTTACGGTAACACATACGGATGTGTCGTTGCATCCACCTTGCGATAGCACTACCGCATATTGACCATTTGCTGTCGCCGTGAAAAACTGTCCGGTTGCGCCTGCAACTGGGGCTCCTGTAGTACAGTTTATCCATTGGTAGGGTCCATTGGGTTGTTGTGAGATCAGCGTTGCGCCTGATTGGCTGACCGCTAGGTTAAAAGTGGGAGAGGTTAAGATCAGCTGTACAACGGAGTCGCACCCTGATGATCCCGTGAAGGTTTCAAAGTAGGTTCCTGCTGTGGTGATGGTTTGTCCACCGAACTGATAGCTCGTTCCCGGACACAGTACCGCGTTAATAGTGGTGGAGCTGGTTGTAACCCCTTGAACAAAATTCGAAGTGTTTCCGTTGAGCGTCATACTGTCGAATAGTCCGTTGATATGACCTGTGGCATCAGTTAAGCTTGCAACAGAAGTGTTATTACCACCTGCGATACCCTGATTGCATTTGTAATACAACTGAAGATTGGTGGATGTTGGGTTGATGCCTGATGTATAGATGCAATCGATTTCCTGTTGGGATAAGGTTTTGTTCCAAAGGGAAATTTCATCAACCTTTCCGTTCAAGTTGAATGGTGCATTCGTGAATGGCGCTTTTCCAATGTAAAAAGGATTGACGGTGTTCGATATTACTCCATTGGCGGGAGTTGAAATCACTTGTGTGCCGTTATGGTACAGAGCCATGGTGGATCCATCGTACG
Organism: Bacteroidota bacterium; assembly: GCA_041159805.1. Classification (GTDB taxonomy): domain Bacteria; phylum Bacteroidota; class Bacteroidia; order AKYH767-A; family OLB10; genus JALRAP01. Next base: position 3,372 of record JBEAXM010000042.1, on the reverse strand, counting down.
TTAAAACGAAGTGTTGCCAGGTGTTCAATTGAAGCCCTGAATAAACCATCGTATAGGGTGTGCCCGTACTGTTGCGTAAACGGGCTTCCACATCTGTTCCGCTCAACTGAAGTAAGTAAAAGTCGCCTGCAAAGTCATCCCTAAAACCGCCGAATCCATCAAAGTCGGGATAGGAGGGAAATGTGTTCTTGGGGTAAACCCACATGCTCATGGATATGTTGCCGCTTCCGGCAATCAGATTAGAGGCATTGGGAACGGAAACAAAATCATCCACTCCGTCAAAATCCAAAGCATTATCGTTGGCAGGCTGACCGGCCGATGATACGTTAAAGCTGATGGTATTACTCGCCGATTGACCGGAGGCCACACATGGGGCCGGCAATAATCCTCCCGCCAAGGTGAAATTCAATGTATACGTTCCTGCAGGAAACGGAGGTAAAAAAACCGTGTCGCTTACATTGCAAATGGTAGTCAGTAAACCCATGCAGTGTAAGGCATCGATGTTGATTTGACTTCCCTGTTGGGAGATGGTGATGGTTTTGTCGTTGCACCCCGAGCTTGGTAGAAATCCTGTTGCAATCACCCGTATGCTGTCATTACTGTCAGGGTTCTGAGGGGTTATGCTTACCCCTTGCAGGAATTGTCCAAACATGTTTGTGGTGGCGAACACCAGAATGATGAGTACTATCGTTTTTTTCATGATTTTTCAGCTGATGCACAAATATAGTTTTTTAGCCAATTTACGGAGCATTGGTATTTGAACCTTTGTTTGGTAATTTTCGCTTCGATTAGTCTATGGAAATCAAGCCCAAGCTCAACCATTATGATCTGACCATGATTGTGGTCGGACTGGTCATCGGAATGGGTATTTTCCGCACACCCGTCGAGGTTGCATCAAAAGCAGGGACAGTGGAGGTGTTTTTCGCCGCATGGATTGTCGGGGCCATTGTGAGCTTTATTGGTGCGATGACATTCGCCGAAATCGGTGTTCGTCATCCAGCTGCGGGCGGGTTTTATGGCATCTTCTCAAGATGTTACCATCCTGCATTTGCCTTTATGGTCAATTGGATCATCGTAATCAGCAACGCGGTTTCCACTGCTGCGGTAGCCATCATGGGCTCTGAGTATCTGGCTCCTTTGTTTTTGCCTTCCTGGGGCGAATCAGGTGTGCAATTGATATCCATCGCAGCGATAGTGATTTTATATGTGGTGAACATGTCGGGTTTTCGTCTGAGTGCTAAAACCTTGAATGGCTTGATGGTCTTCAAGCTGTTCTTGATCTTTTTGATCATCATGATCGCCGTTGTGGGTTTTGCTCCTGCCCAAGTCGTTGCGGAAACAGGATTGACCATCGAACAAGATGAGGCTTCCCCATGGTCGGCCTTTGTGCTGTGCTTCATCCCTGTTTTCTTTACGTATGGAGGATATCAGCAAACCATGAATTTCGGAGGAGACGTGATCAATCCGCATAGAAACATACCAAGGGCCGTTCTCACGGGCATTACAATCGTGCTGATAGCTTACCTGGCTGCCAACTATGCCTATACGGAGGTCATTGGTTTCGAAAAATTGAAGACTTCATCAACATTGGCTGCTGATGTGATTGGGGCGGCTTTTGGTGGATACGCCCACGATGTGGTTTCCGTTTTGATGTTTCTTTCGGTGATGGCTTATGTGAACGTTTCACTGATGAGTAATCCAAGGGTTTATCATGCCATGGCACATGATGGTGTAATGCCTTCCGTTTTCGGCAAGGTAAATCCTAAGACCCAAGTCCAGGAATATGGCGTCACATTTTTCTGTGTCGTGATAGTTGTGGTACTGTTCTTCTTATCATCTTTCGAACGCATTCTCGGTTTCATTATGTTTTTCGACAGTATCAGCATCCTGGCCGCCGCAGCTGCTATCTTCATTATGCGAAAACGGGAAAGGGATGCAGGAATAATTGAACAAGGATACCGTATATGGGGATATCCTTGGCTGCCCTTGGTTTTCATTTTGGTTTACGGTGCAGTAAGCTTCAGCGTAATGTATGCCGATCCGCGGATTTATGCAGTAGGCATGGCTTTATTCATTTTTGGATATCCGCTTTATCATTTGATGCGACGAACACTTAAGAAAAAAAACACAACTAATGTATAATCAGTCATACTTCAGAGAGCATTTTTTGATTGACCCCGCAATCACCTTCCTGAATTTCGGGTCCTTTGGGGCTTGTCCCAAGCCAGTGTTTGCCGATTATCAACAATGGCAACTTTTATTGGAACGGGAGCCCGTGCAATTCATCGCATTCGATGGCCATGAACGGATTCGCAATTCGCTTGCAGCGTTGGCAGCATTCATAGATTGTGACCCTAACGATCTGGTGTATGTCCCCAATCCAACCTATGCCATCAATATAGTCGCCGAAAACCTGAAACTCAATCCTGGTGATGAAGTGTTGTCTACCGACCTTGAATATGGAGCAATGGATCGGACTTGGGATTATTACTGCAACCGTTCAGGGGCAAGCTATGTCCGGCAGCAAATCGAGCTTCCTATCCAATCCGAGGAGCATTTTTTGAAATCTTTTTGGAAGGGTTACACCGATAAGACACGGGCTGTCTTCATCAGTCATATTACCAGTGCCACTGCATTGAAGTTGCCCGTTGAGGCCATCTGCAGGGAGGCGCGGAAGCGTGGATTGATCACGATTGTGGATGGCGCACACGTTCCTGCACACGCCCCATTAAGCATTGGAAACCTGGATGCGGATTTTTACACCGGTGCTTGTCACAAATGGATGATGGCTCCCAAAGGATCTTCCTTCCTCTTTGCAAAAAAGGAATTTCAAGAATCATTGGATCCGATTGTGATTAGCTGGGGATACAAAAGCGAAAATCCTTCCGGCTCATTGTTTTTTGACCATCATCAATTCAATGGAACACGTGACTTTTCTGCTTACTTGACCATTCCTGCAGCCATCCGGTACATGGATGAACATCATTGGCAGAATGTCTCTAGTTCATGCAGACAACTTGTACAGCAAAATGCCATGCGCTTTTGTGAATTGATGGGATGCATGCCAATTGCTCCGGTCAATGAAGAGTTTTTGGGACAAATGTTTTCCATACCTGTCCGCTCTTCCAACCCCATGGGACTGCAAAAAAGACTTTTTAATCATCATCGAATCGAGATACCGATTACAAGACAGGGCGAACGGGTTTTTGTACGCTATTCAGTTCAGGCCTTCAATTCAGCCAAGGATTTGGATGTTCTGTACCGGGCTTTGGAACAGGAGTTGAGTGATGGGACCTTTATCCATCCGTTTTAAAATTGAAAAGGGCCGCTTTTAGCGGCCCTTGAAAAATCAATAAGTGTAATCAGCGTATC
>JBEAXM010000028.1:0-7765 GCA_041159805.1 Bacteroidota bacterium | reverse complement strand
GGTGAGCAAGTGGTGTCGTATGATTCCGAAGTGCAAATGCTTCAATACAGTGCCTTCGCCCAATGGACACAATCGGTTTTAAATGAACGCTTTACTGTAAACCTGGGAGGAAGGGTGGATGGATCCGATTTTAACGATAATACAAATGACTTAGCACGAAATGTTTCAGCGCGGTTATTGTTGACATATAAGTTGTCTGATGCCGTTTCGCTCTCCTCAGGCGTCTCCAACTATATCCAACTGCCTCCTATGAATACATTGGGCTATGCCGATGCATCCGGACTGGTTAACCAAAATGTGATTCGCTATTTGAGGTCAACGCACTATACAGCCGGCTTTTCATGGGAGAACCAATATTCGGGTAAGTTAACGGTCGAAGGGTTTTACAAGTACTACCCTGAATATCTTGTTTCCTTGCGCGACAGCATCAGTCTAGCTCACATCCCTGTGGACTTCGGTGTGTTCGGGAACTTCCCGGTCTCTTACGATTCCAAAGGACGCGCTTACGGCATAGAGCTTTTCTACCAGCAAAAGCTTTTCAAGGGTTATTATGGCATGGTTTCTTACACCTTGGGATGGAGTGAATATACTACGCCCACAGGAAAATATATTCCATCGGCATGGGATGCCAGGCACATTGCCAATATCACACTGGGCAAGAAGATAAACGAAAAATGGGAGGTCGGGTTCAGTTATCGCATGCAATCACCCCTTCCATTCACTCCATTTGACTTCACGCTTTCCTCTTATCGACCCGTTTGGGATGCGAACAATCAGGGCGTGCGCGATTACTCCCAACTCAATAATTCAAGAGGTAAGTACACCAATCTCATCAATGCACGGGTTGATCGGATTTTCCGGTTCCGCGGTTGGGTCATGAATGTTTTTCTCGACTTGGAAAACATCCTGGCGGATGCAGATAGCCAACAGATTTTGATATTGGAAAGATCCAAGGATGCATCGGGAGCCATATCCAATGATGGCATTGTTTTAAATCCAACCGACCCTTACAATCAACAGCGGTACGCATTGAAGTACATTCAAAATGCCCAAGGTGCCCTCATACCGACTTTTGGGTGCATAGTGCGCTTTTAACGATCCAGGATGGCCATACTATCTGTAAAGGGCTGATTCCAAGACTTTCTTATCATTTTGTTAATATTCATCAAAAGACCAAAAAAGCACAATAAATTATTTAATTTTGTCGTTCTAAAAATCATATTTGATTCAATTTCACGCAATTAGCAACAAACAAACCTTATCAGATAACCCATTAAAATCAAACTAAATGGAAAAGAAAGCCTCTAAAAACTCTCAATCAGCCAATTGGATTCCTTACCTGGTTATTCCTTTGTCATTGCTGCTTTCCTGGGCTCTTTGGAAGTTTATTTTAGGTGCCCCATCGAACTTCATGGAGAACAACCCCGATCTCAATCCACTGCCAGGTAACTACTTGGGAATTATTTACAAAGGTGGCTTTGTGGTTCCTGTTTTGATGGGAACGGTATTAATCGCCTTGGTTTTCTGTGTTGAGCGCTTTTTGTCCATCTCATTGGCTCAAGGATCCAAGAGCACCGATAAATTCCTGAGTGAAATTCGTTCAATGCTCAGTCAGGGCAATATTGACCAGGCAATAAAGGCATGCCAAGCCCAGAAGGGTTCCATTGGTAATGTGATACATGCTGGATTGCTCACTTACCAGCAAATGAGTAAGGAATCTGCTTTGGACAAGGAGCAGAAATTGGCTGCCATTCAAAAAAGCATCGAAGAAACAGCATCTCTGGAGATGCCAATGCTATCAAAGAACCTTTCCATCATTTCCACCATCGCATCCACTGCAACCCTTATCGGACTATTTGGAACCGTATTGGGGATGATCAAGGCGTTTTCGGCCATGGCAACGGCAGGTGCACCTGATGCGGTTGCTCTCTCCAACGGTATCTCTGAGGCTCTTATCAACACGGCAATCGGTATCGGGGGGTCCGCTGTAGCCATTATCATGTACAATTTCTTCACCTCCAAAATCGACGCCATTACCTATGGAATCGATGAGGCAGGTTTCAGCATTGTACAAAGCTTCTCAGCCAAACATTGATAATCTAAGCGCGCTATGCCAAAGGTTTCATATCCACGGTCGTCTCCAGTATTGGACATGACCCCCATGGTGGATCTGGCTTTCTTGCTGGTTACATTTTTCATGTTGACCACCAAGTTTCGGGCAGACGAACCCGTTGTGGTCGACACTCCGTCATCGGTATCGGAGATCAAACTCCCCGACATTGACATCATGACCATTACCATTAATCCCGATGGCGGATGCTTTTTCAATATTGATGGCCAGAAAAATCGCGAACAAGTGCTTCTCAAAATGGGTGAACGCTATAAAATACCGTTTTCTCCCAAAGAGGTAAAGCGCTTCACGGTTTTGTCATCATTCGGTTTGTCAATGACCGATCTAAAGACATATTTACCATTGGATGAGGAGGCACGGAAACGTATTCCTCAAAAAGGGGTCCCCATGGATTCGCTGAACAACCAGCTGTCCGATTGGATTCGTTTCAGCCGACTACAGAACCCACAGTTCAGGATTGCAGTAAAAGGTGATCGTGAAACGGATTACAAAGCGGTAAAAAGGGTCATTGACATCCTGCAGGAAAACAAGGTTAACAAGTTCAACCTGATCACCAACTTAGAACAAAACAAAAAATAGACAAAGAAAATGGCCCAACTGAATACCGAACCGGCAGGTGGTGGTAAAAAAGACGGCAAAATAAAGCAGAAGAAGTCTTCAACCCACATCGATATGACACCGATGGTGGATTTGGCCTTCTTGTTGCTTACTTTTTTCATGCTCACCACCACATTCAGTAAGCCCAAAACGATGGAGGTGAACATGCCCGTAAAGCCCGATAACGAGGAGCAGCAACAAAAGGTGGCTGAGTCTCTTACTTTGACGGTTTTATTGGGGAAAGACGACAAGGTGGTGTGGTATCAAGGAGTAGACAACCCAACACCAATGATCACCGACCTGTCTTCCACAGGATTGCGGAAAACCTTGGTTCAAAAAAACTCACGGGTATTTGGTAAGGCTGAGGCCCTTCGCGATTCCTTGAACAAGGGACTTATTAAAACCCCGGACTACAAAAAGCGACTTGGGGAAATCAAACAAGATAAGCTTGGACTGATTGTTTTGATAAAATCTATGGAAAATGCCAACTATGAGAATCTTGTAGATGTACTCGATGAAATGGCAGTATGTCACATTGGACGCTACGCGATTGTTGACATTACTCCCGTAGAGATAGAAATGATCGAAAAAATCTAATCCACATCACCATGAAACTGTCTTGGGATAATTGCATCAATGAAGCTCGAATGGAAATGGTCTTCGAATCCCGCAATAGGGATTTTGGTGCTTATGTAATCAGGAAGAAGTATAGAAAATCAGTTACTGCCGCTTTTGTTTTTTCAGCAGTTGCCGCCACCTTATTGATCTGTTTTCCAATGATCATGAAGTTGATCAGTGAAAAGGTGGCCGAAAACAACGCCTTCTCTGAAACAGAGGTTACCCTTATGCAACCTCCACCAATTGATGAGACGCAACCCCCTCCGCCTCCTGTACCTCCTCCGCCTCCTGTTCAACAAACCATCAAGTTTACTCCGCCGGTTGTGGTAAAGGATGAGGAAGTTCCGAACGAGGAGCCACCTCCAACACAGGAAGAATTGGAAGAGGTTGCAGCTGGAGTTACTACGCAAGAGGGGGATCCCAATGCAATTGAACTTCCTACCGAAGAGGCGCCTGTTGAGGCACCACCAGAGATTTTCACAATCGTTGAGGAAATGCCCTCCTTTCCCGGAGGCGATGGGGCATTGGTAAAGTTCTTGTCAGATAACATCAAATACCCTGCTTTAGCCCGCGAAAACGGCATCACCGGTACGGTGTTCCTAACATTCCAAGTAGGTAAAGACGGAAAGGTTTCCGAGGTGAAAATCCTTCGTGGAATCGGTGGTGGTTGCGACGAGGAAGCCGTCAGGGTTGTCAAGAATATGCCAGCCTGGCGTGCAGGTAAACAGCGTGGTCAGGCGGTTATCGTTCAGTATAACCTACCTGTCAAGTTCTCCTTGAAGTGAGCCGTATCCTAGAGGTGTTTCAAACCTTCTCCTACCGAATCACCATTGCGCTGATTTATATTTTCAGTGGTTTGTATGTGGCGCTGTTCGGAGATGAGTCCACCTCAGAATTCCAAGTCATAGGATGGATGATTTTCGGTTTTGGTGTCTATCGCACGTATTTGGCAATTAAGTACCGCCTTCGTTCATCCAGATAATTCGCTTTAGTCATGCGTTTGATGTTAGCCTTGATTGCAGGTTCCTTCCTCGCTTGTCAAAATCAAAGCCCGAGCGAAGATAAAGGCGATCCCTTGTCTGGGAGTTTTGTAATCGAAACCGACCCGTCCTTTTTCCCGATGGCTACGGTTTTGTCCGAAACCTATGAGGGTTTGTACCCCCTCGTTAACATACGAATCGATACCATCGGGAAAGGGAATCCATATCAGCGGCTGCTGAACAAGGAGGTTCGGATGGTTTTAACCGCGATGAAGCTGAATACCAACGACTCCGTTGCTCTGACGCAAAGGGGAGTGTTTCCAAGGGTTTCTCATTTTTACAACGATGCATTGGTGTTCATCACCAAACGTGGCACCGATACCCTTAAACAGGTTTCTTTTACAATACGGCATGAAAGTTGTTTTGAATTCAATGGCATGATTAAGCCAATTGCAATGAGAACAGATAGGATTGAATCCGAAAACAACGCTTACCTAAAGGAATTGGTTGACGATTCGTGTGTGTCAGGATGGAAGTTTGTCAATACTCCAAATCAGGTAATTGATGAAGTTGCGGCTGACGAAAATCAAGTAGGAATGGTTTCATGGAACTACCTTTGTGAAAGGAAATCCAAGCGCGTCAAGGATATTATGACCAAGGTATCGATCATTCCTTGCCAGGATAGCTTATCAAACCTTGTTTTTCCATCACAGTCCACCATTGTTGCAGGCGAATATCCATTGATCAGACCCGTTTATATGGTCACATCCGAACCTTTCGCCGGACCCGCCACTGGATTTGCCGCTTGGGTTGCCAGCTCTGAAGGACAACGCGTCATCAGGTTATTCGGTGCAGCACCAGTTAGGGTGCCACCAAGGGAAATACAAATTGAAAACTAAATAACTGAAGCCATGAGAAAACTGACATCACTGGCATTTTTGCTTTGCATCTCACTGTCATCTATTGCACAGGACTATGCATCATGTAACGCTTACACTGAAATCGGCGATTTCGACAGAGCCAGACAATGTTTATACACTTTCAAAGGCACGGTTGATCCTGGTGCCTTGAACTTTTACAAAATGAACTTGGCATTGAACGAAGGTGATGGAATGACCGCTAAATCACTTTGTCTGGAGGCAGAGAAACTGAACCCTAGCGATCCATTCGCGCTGGGCTCGATGACCATGTATATTGTTTACAGTAACAATGCGGCAGCAGCAAAAATCAAGTTCGATCCTGTCTTCAAGAACATGAAAGGTGTTTCCCCCGCCATGCTGATGGAGGTGACTCGTTCCTTTTTCAAATACAAGGCCAAGGACACGACTTATGCCCGCACTTTGATTGATATGCTGGAAAAACAAGTCAAGCAGCCGAATGCAGATTGGTTGATTTTGAAAGGCGACTACCTTGCATCCTGGGGCGACCATGGATCCGCATTGACTTTTTATAACAAGGCGATTGATGCCCAAACCGGACCTCGAAAGGCCTTGGCATATTATCGCAAAGGACTTGCTTACCGCCGTATCAAAAACCCTGAAGCCGCTATGGGGGAACTTCAAACAGCCATACAGCTCAACCCCGAATTCGTTCAAGCGTTATTGCTCAAAGCTGAGGTGCACTTTGAATTGGCGCAAGTGGATCAGGGTGTGGCAGCATATGAGGAGTATTTCAAAAGGGCGCCCTATGATATGCGTGCAAGGGTTCAAATGAGCCGGTCTTTGTTTGCCGCCAAGAAATTCAAGGAATCCGGAGATGTGGCCATGATGGTCGCCTCAAAAGACCCTGAAAACCTTTCGGCAATCAAATTGCTCGCCTATGTGAATTATGAGCTGGGGAATTTCCCCGTCGGCTTGACGTATATGGAATCCTTTTTTGCAAAAGCGGACACCACAATCATCCAATCCAGGGATTATGAATACCTGTCGAAGTATTACATGAAAAACAATGCCGACTCCATGGCTATTGTATCCCTGATGAAAGCCCTCGAATTCGAGGATGCCGACGGACCATTGTTCACAGAGTGTGGAGCGTTGCTGCTCAAGAAAAACCGATTCCAGGACGCTTTTGAGGTTTACCGTGCCAAGGCATCAAAACATAACATGAGTTCTGCCGACAATTACAGTTATGGAAGAGCTGCCCTGATGATTCGTGACTATGTATCTGCTGACTCTTTGTTTGCCCGTGTATGTGAGGTGCAGCCCAACTGGGCACCCGGATTCTTGATGAAGGCAAAAGCATCTTCCAACCTGGATCCTAATACCACAGAAGGTCGTGCATTTCCTTTCTATGAAAAATACATTGCATTGGCAGAAGCCGATGCCGCCAATCTGGAGAAAAACAAAGCGGGGTTATTGGAGTCTTACCGATACATGGGGTACTACCATTTCTTGAAAAAGGAAAACGCCAAGTCAAAAGAGTTTTTCAATAAGGTGTTGGCGATTGACCCCAAGGACAAGCAAGCCACAGAAGTTCTGAAAGGATTGAAGTAATTTGCTGCGGAGTTTACCCCGTTACCAGATTCAAAATCGATTCAAAAATGATCCTTCCATCGGTGTTGCCCAATACCGGATCGGAAGCTCTTTCAGGATGCGGCATCATGCCGAATACATTGCGCTTTGAATTGCAGATACCTGCGATGTTGTTCGTGGCACCATTTGGGTTAGAATCATCAGTGACTTGTCCGTTTGCATCGCAATACCGGAACAACACCTGACCGTTTTGATCCAAAGACTTAATAGTGGCCTCGTCTGCAAAGTACTTGCCCTCTCCATGCGCAATGGGCACTTTTAAAACCTGCCCCACGCGAAGCTTGGATGTTACAAGAGTTTCATCGGTTTCGCAACGCATGAAAATGTTGTTACAAATGAATTTGCGCGAATTGTTATGCAACAATGCACCGGGAAGCAATTGTGATTCGGTCAGTATTTGAAAGCCATTGCAAATACCCATTACAAAACCTCCTTTGTCGGCAAACTCCATCACCTCCTGCATGATGGGAGAGAACCGTGCAATAGCCCCCGAACGAAGATAATCGCCGTAGGAAAATCCTCCAGGCAACACAATGAAATCACACCCTTGCAGGTCGTGGTCCTTGTGCCAAAGCATCACCGTTGGCTGTCCCATGATGTTTTGCAAAACATGTTGCATGTCGCGGTCACAATTTGACCCTGGAAAGACCACAATTCCGAATTTCATTTGAAGCTGGATTTTTAGCAAAAATAAGCCATTCCTAAGACTTTTAAAATGTTGATAATCAATAACAAGAGTTCTTCCAATGGCTTTGAGTGATTGTGGTTGGAGGGATTCTTTTATCTTCGTGACAGCGTTATGGCCATTCCCTCAAAAGTCCTGCAAACCCCTTCCGACTCCGAAACATTGGAGAACCTGCGCAAGGTTCGACGTGATCTTATGGAGCAATTGAGGCATGATCAAGAGG
>JBEAXM010000008.1:0-4390 GCA_041159805.1 Bacteroidota bacterium | reverse complement strand
GCTCAAATCCGATACTCATTGAAAGCAGATGCGGGGTGATAAAAGGGATATAATCGTGTTTCGAGATCACACCCGAGCCCCAGTCACCGCCCGAGCCCACAAACGTTTCCATAAAGCGGGCATCAGTGAAAGTATACGAAATTGAAATTGGCACATTGTAATCTGATGTGTTGCTCAGCGCATTCATAAGATCATATTCCATGTAAAATTCAAAACCTTTGACATCGGCTTTGCCAGCGTTAAACATATTGCCGGTACCCTGTCCACCTCCGGAAACATTATCGGACCCTAGAATATTTCCATAGCTGTTCCAAAATCCAACAGCTTGTATTTTCACATGCTTGTTGCGCAAACGGTAACCCAACTCATAGTTGATAGCGGATTCAGAAGTTGCTTGCTCCTGAGAAGTAACGGATGGCATCCCTGGAGGAGAAAACCCCTTATGAATGCCACCGAATACACTTGAAAAATCAGCGATTCTACAATTGAATCCGATACCGGGAAGCAATACATTCAACTGGTTGCTTGCTTGCTTTAGATTTGATCCACTGCGAGGATAGTCATTGTTGCCATAGTTTTCAAAATCCAAACGGATATGTTCAAACCTAAGGCCCGGGTGGATGCTAAGCTTACCATAACCGAACTCATAATACATGAATGCTGCAACACTGTTGGCCATCCTGATCTGGTTCTCGCCATTACCCTTTATCCCGGGTGTGCTCAGCACCATGGAACCATTGAGCATTTGAAAATCGGAATTGGTTGCAAATCGATCCGCAAAATCTGCATGATAGCGTGCTCCTATTGACAATCGATTACGAAACCTGGTTGTTTCAAAGCTCCATTCCATGGTTGATTGAACGCCCTTGGATTCATAAGATCGCTCAGCACTTTGGAAAGCCAAAGTGCCATCATGGTTGCCGGTCAATATTTGGAATAAGGAATCGTTCGTTACAGGATTACTGATGACATCGAAGACTCCCTTTCCTCCTACGCTGTTGATTCGTGACCAATCCCTGAATGTGTTCACCAGATATCCTGTTGTATTGAATTTCAAGTTTGATTTCAAATTGACAATATGGGTCACAGACAAATGACAATGCTTTAATTCCAATCCATCCTTTTGGGTTGCAGCATATCTTTTCAAAGGATTAGCTACATAATCAGAATAGGTCAGTCCCAAATACGACTCGTTGCTGATCTCTGATGCATTTAAAAATTTAATTGTGAGGGATTGTGGAACAGAGGCAGATGGCTCACTGCTCCAACGGATCTTACCCATGAAGTCCCTGCGGTCGAAACCGGTGTTGCCACCTGCGTCCAGCTTTTTGAAACCATTGCTTGCAAGACGGTTCACTTCAAACACATAGTCGATGGTTTTGTGGGAATCGCCCACCCACACACGCTGCTGGTTGGTGTTGAAACTGCCGTAGGATGCTTGTAAAAACGCTGCAAACGAATCCGGGATGCTGGTTGAAATCAGGTTCAATGCACCACCGATGGTGTAGGGACCATACTGGATCTGGCTACTTCCCTTCAACACCTCCAATGATTCAATACGGGCAAAGGTTGGGAAATAATAAGCAGATGGATCGGCGTATGGAGCAGGTGCCATCAGTACACCATCCTCCATGAGCGTGATTTTAGCGCTTCTGTTCACGGGTGTACCTCTCAAACCGATATTCGGTCGCAATCCGAATCCCTCCTCATCGCGTACATTGACACCAGGCACCATGCGTAGCACCCTGTTCACATCCGTTTGGTTGATTTTGGCAAGGTAATCGTTGGAAACACAAACCCCAGAACCCGGCAGCACCATCAGCTTTTTTCCAACAATCTGGACCTCTGAAATTTGATTGGATTTATATTGTGACGAATCTGATTGTGCTTTGATAGATTCACTTAAAAAGAGCATGCACGAAATAAAAACAAGCCATTTCAGGATTCGCATAAAGGTACTATTTTAAATTAGACTGACTCTAAACAAGAGCGCAAATGTATGAAAAACAGCTATTAAATAACTGATCTGGAAAGATTATGAAAAATTTTAATCTGCTGTTTAACTGCTATTTAACAGCGTTTCGAACAGCTGTTAAACGATCCAGAAGCGCTTCGAGTTGTTCCAATGGAAGCATGTTGGCTCCATCCGACAACGCCTTAGCCGGATTGGGATGCGTTTCAATGAAAATCCCATCAGCGCCAGCGGCAATGCCCGCCTTCGCAATAGTGCTGATCAGTTGCGGTTGCCCTCCCGTTACTCCCGAGCTCTGGTTAGGTTGTTGAAGCGAATGCGTAACATCCAACACCACTGGGACACCCATTTGCTGCATGGTCGGTATTCCGCGGAAGTCAACAACCAAATCGGAGTAGCCCAGCATGGTTCCTCTCTCAGTTAACATGACCTTATCATTTCCTGATTCCATGATCTTGTCAACCGCAAACTTCATGGAGGATGCAGCCAGGAACTGTCCTTTTTTGACATTCACCACCTTACCCGTTTTCGCAGCAGCAACCAACAAGTCGGTTTGGCGACACAAAAATGCGGGTATTTGCAGCACGTCTACAAATGGAGCGGCCATTGCGGCCTCGTGGCTCTCATGGATATCCGTTACAACGGGTAGCCCTAACTGACTTCTCACCTTGCCTAATATTTCCAATGCCGCATTATCACCTATTCCGGTGAAGGAATCCAGTCGGGTCCTGTTGGCTTTCCTATAGGATGCCTTGAACACATAAGGTATTTCGTATTTGGATGTGATTTCGCGGATGCGTCCCGCAATATCGAAAACCATCTGTTCGCTTTCCACTACACAAGGCCCAGCCAATAAAAAGAAGTTTGATGACTCGGGATTGTTGATGCCTTTGATTGAAGCTATTGTACTCATGGTTTTATATTATGGTCTGTAAAATTAATGTTTGTTGTCATGTATGACGAAATGACTTGACGGAACGCTTCATGAACATGCTGGTTGGAAGCAACAATCTCCTTCCCGAAAAGAAAATCGCGTCCACCTGAAAAATCGGTTACTTGTCCCCCCGCCTGTTGTACAATGAAAGCACCTGCTGCAACATCCCACGCATGCAAGCCATACTCATAGAACACCTCGAAGCGCCCTGCAGCCAACCATGCCAGATCAACAGATGCGGATCCGGGCCTACGAATGCCATGCGTATGTTTCATAAAATGCTTGAAAACCTCCATATAAGCTCCCATCCGACTGAAGTCGGTGTACGGGAAACCGGTTACCACTAACGACTCAGCCATCTCACGACAGGATGAAACACTTAATTCACGATCGTTGCAATAGGCCTTCCCTCCCTTATGGCTCCAGAAACACTCATTCAGATTCACCTCATGAACAATTCCCATTACCAGCTCATCCCCATCGGCCAAAGCCACACTCACCGCATAACACGGAACGCCATGTATGAAATTCGTGGTGCCATCCAATGGATCAATGATCCACCGATACCGATGACCATTGTCGGAAGCGGTTTCTTCCTCAGCTATGAATCCACAACCGGGAATAAGCCCACCTAACCCCTCAACCAACATCCGTTCCGATTGCCGATCCACATACGACACCAAATCGTTATAACCCTTCTTATCCACCACCGATCGATCAAACACAAGCGCTTGCTCACGGATGAAATCAACCGATTGTGACACAACTTGACGGGCGGAAACTGTTAATTCAGGAAGTGAGAGCAAAACGAGAATCTATGATTGATGTTTTATAAATTAATCTGAACAAATCTTAAGTGGTCTGCTGGTGACCCATCTAAAGCTAGGCAGACTTATCACTTTTGAACGGTAATCTCCTCAACCAAACCACTCCAACAACACCTAAAACAAACAGCACCATGCTGATTATTTCGGCTTGGGTGATATCGAGTGAGCCGATATGATACTGCGTATTGACACGAATCTTCTCTATCAAAAACCTTTCAACGCCGTTCATGATTAAATAGATTGCGAAGAGCATACCCGGAATCATTGTGCGTTTTCGAAACGACCATAGCACCGCGAACAAGAGAATACAAGCGATGGATTCGTACAAGGGCGTTGGAAAAACCGGCTCGGGCAATACCATGCAGTGGTTACCAACACAACCATTGATCGGCACACCTTCATTGATAACATTATTCGGGTAGTTATAAGTCCAAAACCAATCGGGTAGGAAACCCATCCAATCGGGTTTCGGAGCAGTATTGACAATGCCCCAGTCACCATCGCCTGAAATATGACAACCCAGGCGACCCGTGCCATAGGCCAACATCAGTCCCGGAGCGGTTGCATCAGCAAAGTGAAAAGGATCCATTCCGTTTTTGCGAACATACCAGATGACCGCAGCTCCTCCAACAATAAGTCCTCCATACATGGTCAGCC
>JBEAXM010000302.1:0-4374 GCA_041159805.1 Bacteroidota bacterium | reverse complement strand
CATATATGACTGGTCAGGGTCAAGAATTTTCTCAATATGGTTGGCATAAATCAATTCCGCCTCCGTCCTGCCGTCAATCACCTCAATAGTCAATCCGGAGTATTTCCTGACGCGTTCGATGACTTCCTCCCTGTTGGATGCTTCACGCATAGCTGCGGTGGCACAAATCCTGAAAGACAATACGTCATAAGACTCCATCAACAAGGAGAAGGCCTTCATGATTTTGCATAGCCGAAGTATGGAGCTCTCGGAGATGGTGCCCGTAAGAAAGGTATCAGCGCCTAGCCGAAGTGGAAAACGGAAAAGCTCCGCTTTTTTGAAAACAGGTTCAGGAGTGGATTGGTAAACATTGCACAAAAGCAATCGAACCGCATTAGATCCGATATCAATAGCTCCGAATTTTAAAAAATCCATTTAGTATCAAATGAAGACATTTCAACAAGGAGGCAAATCAACAAAATCTTTTCGGCATTTCACCTCAAAGTTTTCAATACCCTGTGGAAATCAACCTGGCAGCGTTTGGGGGCTTTGGTTACTGCCTTAACATACCGGTTCCTTTGATGAACATCAAGAACCCTTGCTTTTACATTATCGGATAATTGCAGATCCAAAAAGGATTGGATCGTATTTTGAATTTTCCTGTCAAAAACAGGAACTGCAACTTCAGAACGGTGATCAAAGTTACGACTCATGAAATCAGCGGAGGAGATATAATATTTCACATCACCATCGTTGCAAAAAACAAGGATCCTTGAATGCTCCAAATATTTGTCGACCACACTGATTGCGGAGATGTTCTCACTGATATTTGGTACACCAGAAGCAAGGGAACAGATACCCCTTACGATCATCTTGATTTCAACGCCTGCGTTGGAAGCTGCATATAAGCGGGAAATGATTTCCTCATCCACAATGGAATTAAGCTTCAGTATGATGTAAGCGGGTTTGCCGGATTTGGCGTTATGGATTTCCTTGTTTATTAGATTTATCAGCCGCTTACGCATATCCCAAGGAGCAACGAGCAAATGCTTGTAGCTTCCTGTCTTATAATTGTTCTTGTAGAATCCGAAAAGCTTCTCCACCTCTTCAGTTATCCTTTTATCCTTGGTCAACAATGACAAGTCACTGTAAACATGTGCAGTTGACTCGTTGAAGTTTCCTGTTCCAACGTGTACATACCTTACGGTTTTTCCGGACTCCTTGCGTGATATCATAAACAACTTGGAATGGACTTTAAGTCCGGGTACACCAAAAATCACTTGTGCACCCTCATCCTGCAACTTCTCAGCCCAATACATATTCGATTCCTCGTCGAAGCGTGCCTGCAACTCAACAACCGCGGTGACGGTCTTTCCGTTTTTCAGGGCATTGACAAGCGCATTTGCTACAATTGAATTCTGGGCTACGCGATACAAGGTGATGTGGATCGATTCCACGTTGGGGTCGATTGATGCTTCACGCAAAAGGTCAAGCACATGCGAATAAGGATGGTATGGGAAAAACAACATGATGTCGCCTTGTGAAATCGCATCGAATGTGGACTCGTTTTTCATGAACGCCTCATGAGGAATGGGTGCTGTTTTACGATACCGGAAATGACTGGGTCCCACATTGGGGAAAGAAATGAAGTCCTTGAAGTTGTGTGTTCTTCCTCCTGGTATCAAATTGTCGAGCTTTCGGAATTTCATTCTGGATACCAATAGGTCCAGCATGTCCCTGGGTATCGACTTATCATATGCGAGCCGTACTGGAGCTCCTTTTTTCCTGTTTTTGATGGAGCGGAAGATCTTCTCAACATAACTTCTGGAAACATCATTATCCAGGTCAAGCTCAGCATCTCTGGTGATCTTTATGACATATGAGTCAATGGTGTCGTAACCGAAAACAAAGAATATCTTCTTCAAGTTATATCGGATTACATCATCCAATAACATGACATCCCATGAGGCCCTTTTCGAAGGAAGGAGCAGGAACCGTGATATCCCCTTTCGAGGAATTTCAATCAATGCATACTTGGGTTTCTTGCGTCGCTTACTATCCGACAATCTTATGGTCAGGTAAATTGATTTGTCGGTCAGGTATGGAAACGTGGGCGTGTTATCCAAGAATACCGGAAACAAGAGCGGTCGAACCGTTGAGGCAAAATAATCTTCAACATAAGCACCCTGCGCTTTTGTGATTTGTTTCTCATCCAGAATTCGTATGTGGTGTTTGGAGAGATCCTTGAGCAAGCTGACGTATATGTCATCAAAGCGCTTTTGCTGCAAAATGATCTCTTTCTGGATTTCCTCCATAAGTATGGCGGGTTCATATCCTTGTAGCACATCGAGCTTTTTGGAGAACCGAAGCAGGCGTTTTACGGTTGCCACCCGTACCCTGAAAAATTCGTCGCGGTTGTTGGAATATATACCAAGGAAGCGAATACGCTCCAAAAGCGGGACATTGGGATCCGATGCCTCCTGAAGCACCCTGCTGTTGAAAGAAAGCCAGCTTAACTCGCGGTTGAGCAGCAATGGTGTTTTTGCCATAAACTACTTTTTGCGTTTCGACTTGGTGCTAGGTCTTTTTGCTGGGACTTTGGTCACCTTAACAACGGACTTTTTGGCAACCTTTTTGGTTTTATTCGTTGCACCTTTTGAAGAATTGACCTCTTGTCCCGATAATTTTGATTCTATAGCAGCCCTCTCCTTTTTCGAAATGGTTTTGAAAAACTTGCGTACTATCGGCTTTAAACCATCAAAGACATGACTTTCCATCTTTATTGCTGAACCAGGGCAAATGGTATCCAACTTGGCTAGCACCTCATAAGATAATTCAAACTCGATCAGTTTTTTAGATTTCTTGCTCACAGTCTTGGGTTTTATAGAGGTAAATTTTGCAAATAACCCGACTACTTTGGTTGTAAAAGGGAAATTTAATATACGATTAACATAAAATCGCGACTAAGGTTCAAATGCCCGAACCTTAACAGCATCAGAAAACTCAATCTCAGACCACGAAGGACAATCGAAACCAAAACCGAAGAGCGAACCGGTTTTCATGTGGTTAACGTTGTTTGAAAATGTATTCACCAGATCGGTCACGGAGGGATTATGACCAACCATTAAGACCGACTTGACAT
This sequence comes from Bacteroidota bacterium, assembly GCA_041159805.1. Classification (GTDB taxonomy): domain Bacteria; phylum Bacteroidota; class Bacteroidia; order AKYH767-A; family OLB10; genus JALRAP01. The sequence goes on along the minus strand of JBEAXM010000302.1, from coordinate 1,253 downwards.
GATCCTCCACGTCTGCCAATACTCGAAACAAGTCTGATAAGCGTGCTTCATAAATCCTGCCGTCGAGTCGGATGCTAGAGGCCTCATAGCCGATAACCCTACAGGTAATGAGTGCTGTTGAGAAGGTGCGAACAGCAGGGCTGCAAATCACCAGTTCGGGCGGAGGTGTAGAGGAAGAGAACATCCTTGCGATTCGGTTTGTCTCCTCCACTCCAATGGGATGTAATGGTCGATCGATATCAGGAAGTCCCGGCCAGCCCTTCTCCGCTTTGGCGTGACGCAAAATGTAAAGATGTTTCTGCCTTGCCATGCCTATTTACTTTTCTTCAAGGTGAACATGAATGCAGAGCCCTTACCAGGGGTGCTATCCACATTGATCCGCTCCCCATGGGCTTCAATGATATGTTTTACGATTGCCAAGCCAAGTCCCGTTCCGCCTTGGTCTCGCGAACGACTTTTGTCCACTCTGTAGAAGCGTTCAAACAGCCGAGGCAAATGTTGCTTCTCTATTCCTATACCATCATCCACGACAGAAACGGTTATGAACTCGCCCTGATCCTGGAATTCAACGCAAGTCACTCCGTGTTCCTTTCCGTACTTGATGGAATTAACCAAAAGGTTCACCAGAACCTGTCGAATCAGGTCTTTATCGGCCAACACATAATTCCGGCTTTTCTCCGGGTCCCGTAACATCAATTTGATGTCTTTGTCCTTGGTGCGGAATTCCAAAGACTCAATCACTTCAAGAGCCAGATCAACAATCTCGAACGTACGCGGCTCCAACATCTGGTCTCCACCCTCCAATCGACTGATTACCTCTAAATCGTCAACAATAGAGATCAGTCTTTCGATGCCTTTGGAAGCACGTTGCAAATAGAGCATATTCACCTCCATGTCTTCAATACCCCCGTCCAGAAGTGTATGAATGTAACCTTGAATGGTGAAAATTGGAGTTTTCAATTCATGGGACACATTCCCCAGGAACTCCTTACGGAACACCTCCATCTCCTTCAAGCGGACAATTTCCTCACGTTTCTCCTGCTCCCAATCAATCAGGATCTTTTCAATTTCAGGAATGATTTCATGGTCCCGGAGTTTCCTTGGAATGAAGCCCGACGAGCCACTACGCAACTGCAGGATATTATGGTAAATGGAACGGATGTTCTGGTAGAAGTACCGATCCAAGGAATAATTAATGATCAGAAACGAACAGAACCAAATGATCAGGAAATAAAAAACGGCCAATATGGGAT
>JBEAXM010000301.1:0-6373 GCA_041159805.1 Bacteroidota bacterium | reverse complement strand
AGCCAAAAAGTGCGATAATCGGGGCTGTTAACAGGTGTTTCATGGTCTTGATATTGAGGATGTAAAGTTAAGGATTCGTTAAATGGCAACCAACATTAGCAACAACCTTGCCGAAAAGTGGTAGGTGGTAGGTGGTAGATACTACTCACTACTCACTACTCACTACTCATTACTCATTACCCACTACTCACTACTCACTACCCACTACTCACTACCCACTACTCACTACCCACAACCCACTACTCACTACTATTACTTAAAACGGATGATTTTCCACAGCACGGGAAGCGTGGTTACCACAATGATTCCAATCACGATCTTATCGAGGTACTCCTTCACAAACTCATTCTCGCCAAGTACAAATCCTAACGAAACCAAGCTGAAAACCCAAATCACGGCGCCAATAAAGTTATATCGAACAAACTTTTTGAAATCCATTTTCACCACTCCGGCCACAATGGGGGCGAAGGTCCTTACGATGGGTAGAAAACGGGCGATTACAATGGCGCTACCCCCTTTCTTTTCATAAAACGCCCGGGCTTGTTCCATATGTTTCTTCTTGAACAAGAGCGAGTCTTTGCGCTCAAAAAGCAGGGGTCCGGATTTGTTGCCAAACCAGTATCCAACAAAGTTGCCCGAAATGGCACATATGGTAATCATCGTATTCCAAAAAAGCAGGTTGGCCCAACTATGGTCGAACGGATACATGGAGTTGGCAACGATCATTCCGGTGATGAACAACAGGTAATCTCCAGGAAGAAAGAAGCCCACGAACAACCCCGTCTCTGCAAAAACGATCAACATCACCAAATAAAGCCCGCCGTTGGTGATGATCCACTCCGCATCGGCAAGGTTTTTAATGAAATCGATAATATCCGTCATGGATTGCTTTTTCGATCCTGTTCAGGGATGTTGGATGATGGTGAAACAAGCCACATGACAAATGGTTTCCCAAAGCATGGTAATCGATTGCCGTTGGTCCTTAATTTGCATTCGGTTCGGCCTCGGGCTCAACGGGGGTTTCTGTCAGGTGGAAGTTATTGAAACCCTCTCCTATGGAAATGAAAATCGCCCGGATCTGTAGCAGGTCGAGCAGCGCCAAGAAGATGAAACAACCGTGCACCTTCGATTGGCATGCGGAGAAGAGGTCGAGGAATGTTACATTGGATTTCAAACGCACTAAACGTCGGATGTTGTCGCGTTCCCCTTCAATGGTGAACGGATAACGAACCACTGTATGGCTTTTGCGCTCTTCGTTGTAACGGAAGCGTTCCATCACTTTTTCGAAGGTCACCATCAGCTTGAAAAGTGTAAGCGCATTCAACTCCGCCTGATAGTTGGATCCATCGGCATTCATGGCGATGCTGGAGAGCTCGGAAGAGATATTGCCGCGCTCGATTTTCATGGCGCGCTCTTCCTCCATGCGCTTCAACTCCTCAGAGGCCTCCTTGTATTGCTTGTACTCCAAAAGCTGTCGCACCAGATCCTGACGGGGATCAATCTCGTTGCCTTGCTCGTCTTTGGGCAAACGCGGCAACAACATTTTCGCTTTGATGCGCATGAGCGTACTGGCCACCAGGATGAACTCGCTGGCCAATTCGATATTCATGGCTTCCGCTTGGCGGATGTATTCGAAGAAGTCGTTGGTGATGGTTGAAATCGGGATGTTATGGATGTCTAACTCGTCGCGCTCGATGAAAAAGAGCAACAAGTCAAACGGCCCCTCGAACTGGGGTAGCTTGATTTCGTATTGTGTGGGGTTGCCGACGGATTCCAAAACTCGGGTATTTGCAACAAAGATAAGAAGTGGATTTCGTAAAAGCGAGGTTTAGTTCGCAGATAAATAACTGATAATCAATCAATAAAACTGAATAAACGAAACCCGGATGCTCGTTGGAAAAATAAACTTTGATGGTCAGGAATGTGTTCAATGCTTTAACATCGTACAATCGCTTATTTCAAAACCATATATCGTCAATAAGATGAAGAAGATTTATCATTTAACCACGTGTTCAACCAATCAACGCATTCTAGCGGAATTGAAGCCCGGCAAGGCATTTGTCATGCAGGATATCAAAAAGGAGGCCATCACTCCCGATCAATTGGATGAAATGAAAGAGCTTGCCGGAAGTTATGAGTCGCTTTTCAGTCGTGTGGCCATGAAATTCCGTTCCATGGGTTTGAACGAAATGAAATTGACCGAAAGGGATTATCGTAAATATATCCTGCAGGAGTATACCTTCCTGAAGCGCCCTGTAATCATCAACGGTAATGAAATATTCATTGGAAACGCGCCCAAAACAGTTGCGGCGGCCAAAGAATCGTTGGGGTCAAAAAAGTAAGCGAGCGGCTACGCCTTTTCCAGGGCAACGTACTTCTCCACCATATCCCGAAGCTTCTCCCTTGTAAAAGGTTTTGAAACGAAATCGAAAACAAAAGGATATGCCAAGGAGGCCTTTTTGTCTGACTCGGATAAGGATGAGGTGAGCATACTGACACCTACGCCTTCTAAGCTTTTTGGCGGCAGCTTGGATATTTTTTCCAACAACTCGATACCATTCATGATGGGCATGCGGATATCCACAATCATCAGCTCAGGCAATCGCTCTCCTTTGTCGACTTGTGCGTGTATCCATTGCAATGCCTCAGGAGTTGAGGCAAAAATATGGATGGACCGGGCATAGCCGGATTTCTCCAAGACACTTTTAAGGAGATAGATGAAAATCTCATCATCGTCTACAATCAGAAACTCAAAAGTTTTATCCATTGGATTTGTTATTTGGGATTGTAAGGCAGATAGTAGTGCCTTTTCCAAGTTCGGATTTCAAAGTAACGGCACCACCGAGTTTTTTCATTATTTCATTACAGATGTACAACCCCAAGCCGGTACCATGTGAACTTGATGTTGCACGATAAAACATATCAAAAACACTTGCCTGGTACGCTTCTGGAATCCCCTCACCATTATCGGCGATTTCCACGTAACATGATTGGGTGTCTACTTTTCCTGTGACACGTATCCTAGATCCCTCTGGCCTGTCAACACTGAATTTAATGGCGTTGGAGAGCAGGTTTTTCAGGAGCGACTGAATACGTGACCGATCACTCCAAAGGTCGCATGAAATTTCCAAATCAACAAACAATCCGATGTCGAAACGCTTTAAATATCGCATGGAATCAAACAGCTCCTTTACCATCGATTCCAAATCTACTCTTTCAGGTAAAACGGGCAGTCGGGTGTTTTTGGAATAGCTAACTATGTCAGATATAGTGTCATCCAATCTGCCAACCACTTTTTGAATACGGAACAGGTCTTGTTTTTTTGTTTCTTCATCCGTTTCGGGGTCTAGAATTTCATCTACAATTCCGGAAATGGCCAATACTGGAGCTCTTAGGTCGTGCGACGCGCTATAAACAAATTGGTCTAGGTCTCGATTCAGTTTCTCAAGCTCCTGGTTGTATGTTACCAATTGCTGATTCATTTTCCTGGCTTCATAGATGGCTGTTTTCAGTTGATCATTCCTACGATTGATGTTTTCGGATTGCTCTAGAATTTTGCCCTGTATCTCATCGTTGGTACGAATCAAAAATATGGCTTGAATGATAATAATCACTGTTGCTCCAACAAGGTTGATGGTTCTTTCAACCATCATAGAGCTCGACCCTTCCTCATTTTTTGCTTCACCTAATTGCCATTCAAAAGTCTGCAGCAACAACATGATCAATAATACAAATCCTGAGATAATGTAGCCGGTGATACGCTCCTTTCCTTGAAATGTAATGAGTATGCCCAGGATTACGGGAACAAAAAAGGCATGACCGAACATTTTTGGACCGGAATAAAGCACGATCAGAGAAAGTAAAACGGAAATCTGAACGGAGTTCCAAACTTTGGAGTAATAATAATAGCCGGAATTATATAAAAGCCAGGTGATGCATACGGCAGGAAGGGCAGCAATGGTCACCATGGCTTGTTCGGGTTGACCCAGAGCCGTATTCACAAAAAAGAATAAAACCGAGTAAATGGCTACAATCCACATCAATGCCACATGGAGTTGCCGGCCCTTTTCTTCCAATAAAACGAAACGATCAACACCAGAGCCGTTATCAGCCCCCGACTTCCCCCTATAACCCATTTTATGAATCGGCATGTCTTATGTAATTTGATTGAAGCGACTACGGTTTAATTTTCGCATGAACAGAAAGCGCGGCAGCATCGAAAAATAAATTTAGATAAAAACGGTGAGTTCGTTTGAGTGTCGCTTCAAATTAGGATTAAAGCGACTACCTTGTTCAACGTATAGCAACGTGTGCTTTAGTCGAAACATTATCATCCATTGCAAGAAACACAAAGTTTTTATCCATTGGATTTGTTGTTTGGGATTGTAAGGCAGATAGTAGTGCCCTCTCCAAGTTTGGATTTCAAAGTAATGGTACCTCCTAGTTTTTTCATTATTTCGTTACAGATGTACAACCCCAAGCCGGTACCATGTGAACTTGATGTTGCACGATAAAACATATCAAAAACACTTGACTGGTACGCTTCCGGAATCCCCTCACCGTTATCGGCGATTTCCACGTAGCACCATTGGGCGTCTACTTTTCCTGTGACACGTATCCTGGATCCCTCTGGCCTGTCAACACTGAATTTAATGGCGTTGGAGAGCAGGTTTTTCAGGAGCGAATGAATACGTGACCGATCACTCCAAAGGTCGCATGAAATTTCAAAATCAACAAACAGTAAGACTTCGAAACGTTTTAAATACCGCATGGAATCAAACAGCTCTTTGACCATCGATTCCAAATCTATTCTTTCAGGTAAAACGGGCAGACGGGCGTTTTTGGAATAGCTAACTATGTCAGATATCGTATCATCCAATCTGCCAACCACTTTTTGAATACGGAACAGGTCTTGTTTTTTTGTTTCTTCATCCGTATCGGCGTCAAGAATTTCATCTACGATTCCGGAAATGGCCAATACTGGAGCCCTCAGGTCATGTGATGCGCTGTAAACGAATTGGTCGAGGTCGCGATTCAGCTTTTCCAGTTCATGGTTGTATTCCACCAATTGGTTGTTCAGCTTTTTCATCTCATCCACGGCCGCCTGCTCCGATTCAAGCTGCCTACGGATCATCAATGCCCGATGTAGGTTTGCAAGCAAAGCAAATGCTTTTTGAACGAACACGGTGAAGATGGTTGCATGTCGCTCCTGAAGCGGATTGTATAACCCGCTTTTTCCCTTGGAAACCAATCCGGCAACATGAAGCCTTATGCCTAAGGCATCATCTTGGAATGAGTGCCACAGGGCCTCATGGATATTCGCAAACGATGGGAATTCGCCAAGATTGGTTGCAGATAAAATTGGCGTCCCACTATCGTTAAATTTCAAGGAAATGGTTTTGACGCATTGTTGCAGACGTTCCTCGGGAATATCATTGAAACCCAATCCCTCAAATTTCAGGATAGAGAAGGTGTTTTCTCCGAATTGTTCCAGCAACACCACCGAGCCCTCGGTTTCAAAGACGTCAACCACCGCTTCGGCAAGGGAGTCGACAAACGCCCGCTTGGTGTCCAACTTAAGTGCCTTGGAGCTGAATCGTTGAAACCGTTTGTACATTTCCAACTCATTATCCAGGCGCGCACGGATGTTGTTGAGTTGAAGCTCTACGGCGGAGAACTGGGTTACCTTCAATTGAAGGTCCTGGTATTGTTGGAGGAACGTATCATAGGAAGATGGCTTTGAAGTGCCTACAGGGATATCTCCATGGGTGGTTTTCAATTCAAAATCACGATTGAATTTTTCGAGCAGATTGTTTTTTTCAAGTAATTGCACATTCAACTGCTTGATGTCTTCCATGGCCATTTGTTGGGCCTTGAAGTGATGTAATAGGTCAATCAGGGAATCGTGTATGGCGAAATCCGATATCATCAAACCGCTTTCGCGGAAGGATGAGTCGCTTACCAGCCAAGGAGAGCCACAAAACAGTAGAAATTTCTTTTGCGGACAAACGACGAATTGCCCTTTCAGGGGAATCCCCGGTTTGCCTTTTTTCAAACGCAAGATGAAGATCTGTGATGAAAACGAGGCAATCGAATCAAAATCCAAGGTCAATCCGATGCCGGGTCGTATTACATCCAAAGACTCTTCAAAGGAATCATCATCGGGAAGCAGCTTTTTCAAACTGGGGCCCTTGCTTGTGATTTTCAAATCAGGGCTCAGGAAAAAATGGAATGGGAACAATGTGTTGATCACCTGTGGATCCGAAATGTCCATGCTGGAAAAGTTGGATGGTGATAGCATCTGCTAAAATTCGGTGTGGGTCAAACAGCCAATTGATTCAACCACTAAAGGTAGCAATATAATCGAAAACCC
>JBEAXM010000037.1:0-6857 GCA_041159805.1 Bacteroidota bacterium | reverse complement strand
CCGCCTTGGCGGGACATGATTTGATTTATTCAGCGGAGAGAGAGGGATTCGAACCCTCGATACCCTTTTGGAGTATACACACTTTCCAGGCGTGCTCCTTAAACCACTCGGACATCTCTCCTAAAAACAACTCTGTACTAGTGGAGCTGTTGCATTACAAATTTACGAATAATCAAACTCACATCACTACTTCAGCACCTGCTTTGGTGCTATCAGTGTCCATGTGATGATGGTCGCACTCGCCAGACGCACTGCCGTTTTTATGTCCCTTCATCATCTTGCAACAATCTTTTCCTTCGCCGCTTTTGCCATGTCCCATCATGTCACATTCTTTTCCTTCCATGCCTTTGCAACAATCTTCCATCATGGCTGAACACTGTTCCTTCGTGCAACCGGCTTCCATACAAGCCTCCATCATGGTGTCGATCTTCTTCATGCGGTTTTCCTGGATGGTTTCAGCATGCATGCTAGCCAATGTTGGAGCAATAACCAATGAAACGATACTCATCAACTTGATCAATATGTTCATGGATGGTCCGCTTGTGTCCTTAAAGGGATCACCAACGGTGTCACCTGTTACAGATGCCTTGTGTGGTTCGGATTTCTTATAGAACACTTCTCCATTGATCTCAACACCTTTCTCGAACGATTTCTTGGCGTTATCCCAAGCGCCACCAGCGTTGTTCTGGAACATACCCATCAACACACCGCTAACTGTAGCACCAGCCAAAAACCCACCCAATACTTCAGGACCCATCAGGAATCCAACCAATACAGGTGAAATCAAAGCAATGGCTCCTGGGAGCATCATACGCTTAATGGAGGCCTCGGTACTGATAGCCACGCAACGATCGTACTGTGGCTTTCCTGTTCCTTCCAAAATGCCTGGAATCTCACGGAACTGACGACGCACCTCTTCAACCATCGCCATGGCCGCTTGGCCAACAGCTGTGATGGCTAGCGAAGAAAACACAAACGGTATCATGGCTCCAACAAACAATCCAGCTAGAACGTCGGCATTGTAAATGTCAATACCATCGATACCCGCGATACCTACAAATGCAGCAAACAAGGCAAGTGCTGTTAAAGCGGCGGAGGCAATGGCAAATCCTTTACCCGTTGCGGCAGTAGTGTTACCAACTGCGTCCAGGATATCGGTTTTCTGACGAACCTCAGCAGGCAGTTCACTCATCTCAGCAATACCGCCAGCGTTATCTGCAATAGGACCGAAGGCATCAATTGCCAGCTGCATCGCCGTAGTGGCCATCATACCAGCTGCTGCAATCGCAACACCGTAAAGTCCGGCGAAATGGTATGACCCATAAATACCTGCGGCAAGAACCAAGATAGGTAGGAGGGTGGACTCCATACCAACAGACAAACCACCGATGATGTTGGTGGCATGTCCTGTGGAGGATTGACGTACGATTGAATTAACCGGGCGACGACCCATGGCCGTGTAATACTCGGTGATGATGCTCATCAATGTTCCCACTACCAGTCCGACAATGATGGAATAGAACACGTCCATGTTGGTGAACTCGAATCCACGAAGTGACATGTTTGCTGGAAGAATGTAAACAGTTGCGAAGTAGGAAGCGATTGCTGTGAAGATGATACTTCCCCAGTTGCCCAGGTTCAATGCGTTCTGTACTGCTGTGGTGGAAAGCTCTCCTCCGTCCTTGATACGAACAAACCAAGTGCCTACGATGGAGAAAACGATTCCCAATCCTGCTATCAGCATTGGCAACAATATAGGTGCCATGCCGTTGAACATATCGCCTTCGGAAATGGTCTCGCGTCCCAATACCATCGTCGCAAGTACAGTGGCTACATAAGAACCGAACAAATCGGCACCCATGCCGGCAACATCACCAACGTTGTCACCAACGTTATCGGCAATGGTTGCAGGGTTGCGTGGATCATCCTCAGGGATGCCAGCTTCAACCTTACCAACCAAGTCGGCGCCTACATCGGCAGCTTTGGTGTAAATACCTCCACCTACACGGGCGAACAATGCGATGCTTTCGGCTCCAAGTGAGAAGCCAGTCAACACCTCAATGGCACGCTCCATTTCAATGCTGGCAACGGCCGCTCCTGGTGCGAGTAATTTTACAATCACCAAAAACAAACCACCTAATCCCAAAACAGCTAATCCAGCCACACCCATACCCATTACCGAACCTCCGGCAAAGGAGACTTTCAGGGCTTTGGAGAGGGAGGTTTTTGCCGCTTCTGCAGTACGAACGTTGGCTTTAGTTGCAATTCGCATACCTATGTAACCCGCCAATGCGCTGAAAAAAGCTCCCACAACGAAGGCGATGCCAATCGACCAATGCGAGTTCTCGTGGCTGCTGCCTAGCCAAGCAAGCAAGAGCGATGCAAGGATTACGAAGTAAGCAAGGATTTTGTACTCGGCTTTCAAAAAGGCCATAGCACCATTGGCAATGTGTCCGCTGATTTCCTTCATGCGGTCGTTACCAGCGCTTTGCTTGGAAACCCAAGAGCCCATGATAAAGGTGTAGGCCAAAGCCAATGCGCCGAAAGCTGGAATCAAATAGAATAAACTGTCCATATGTTGTTAAGGGTTAGTAATCACTTTAAAAGGAGCGCAAAGTTACCAAAGAAATCGTTTGCTACACACTTCTAGTGAAGCATTCAATATCCTGATTATCAATACCTATTGACCGTTGGGTGTTTCTGAGGATTTATTTGGAATGGTAATACGACCCTGGTACAAACGGAATAGGCAGTAGCTCACCAATCCCGCCGATAGTAACAGCAACCACCAATCGCTAGCCGATTGACCAATGGTGTTTTCATCGAACACGTTTTCTTTTCCGCTTGGGAACAAATAGGAGGCAAGTACAGCGAAACCATTATTCAGAAAATGGGCCAAAATGGGTATCCAGATGTTTCCGGTCCACACAAACAGATATCCAAACATGGCACCAAGCAACATCCTGGGAATGAAACCATAAAACTGCATGTGAATGGCGCTGAACAGGATTGCCGAGATCCAAATGGCCCAATGTTTGTTTTTGGTGAGCTCCAAAAACAGTTTTTGAAGCAGTCCGCGGAAAAGCAATTCTTCGGCAACAGCTGGTACCACTGCAATGATGAACAAGTTGACTGCCAAATCCGACCATGAAGCCATATTCAACATGGCCTCTGTCAAAACCTTAAGCTGCTTCTCGCTATCCATCATCCATTGCTCAACGGGCTCAAGGAAACCGGGCAGTTGCATTTGCTCATTCAGTAACACCAACAGGTTGATGAGGGGCAATGACATCAACACCGCAACTGCTCCCAAAATGTAGGTGGTTGTATTGGAATTTGATTTCCGTAGGCCCAAATTGCCCCATGGATCTTCAAACAGCAAAAAAGCCGCCACCAACGCAGGAATTAAGAAAGCCCCTAATCCCGTTCCCAACAGAACCAAAAGTTTATATGCATTAACATGTCCTGGTCCTCCGGTTGGATCCAATTTCATAGGGTCCAGATTCCAAAGGCCCTCAATCATCAACCCAGCAACCATGTTTAACGTTATGGTACCAATCAGGATAAGGAAGGTGGTTACCAGGAATTTTCTGTAAAGAGGAAGGTGTTGTAGTAGTCCAGGCCGTATCATTTTGGTAATTTTGTGCTAAATTACCATTACAGCAAATATCATTGGTCAAAATAGGTAACATAGAACTTGGCGATTTCCCACTATTGCTTGCTCCCATGGAGGATGTGAGCGATCCGCCATTCCGCGCGGTGTGCAAGGATCATGGTGCCGACATGATGTACACGGAGTTCATCTCCTCTGAAGGCCTGATCCGCGATGCGGTAAAAAGCGTTCGCAAACTCGATATCTTCGAATACGAGCGACCCATTGGCATACAACTTTACGGATCCGAGATTGAATCGATGCGTGAAGCTGCTGAAATAGCCGACGAGGCAAACCCTGATTTGATTGATATCAATTATGGCTGTCCTGTGAAAGGCGTTGCTTGTCGTGGCGCAGGAGCAGGTTTGCTCCGCGATATTCCAAAGATGGTTGCGATGACCTCGGAAATCGTGAAAATCGCTAATCGCCCTGTTACAGTAAAGACCCGCTTGGGTTGGGATAGCGACTCATTGAACATCGAGGAGGTTGCCGAGCGATTGCAGGACATTGGCATCTCCGCCCTCTCCATTCATGGAAGAACCAGGGCTCAGCTTTACAAAGGGCCGGCTGATTGGACCCTGATCGGGAGAATCAAGGAGAATCCTCGTATACGGATACCGATTTTTGGGAATGGAGATGTTGACTCGCCCGAGAAGGCGTTCGAAATGAAAAACCGTTATGGTGTGGATGGAATCATGATCGGACGGGCCAGCATCGGCTACCCTTGGATTTTCAATGAAATCAAGCATTACTTGAGAACCGGTGAAAAGGCGCCTGCTCCCAATAATGTCACACGTGTTTCAACATGTCGCAAGCACTTCGAACGTTCCATGGAATGGAAGGGGCCGATCACAGGTATACATGAGATGCGAAGGCACTATGCCAGTTATTTCAAAGGGTACAACAATTTCAAGGAGATCAGAACACAACTGGTCACCACCTACGATCCACAGGAGATACATCATCTACTAGACCACATATTGGAAAAATATTCCGATGGGGTAGAGGCATGACGTTCAGTTCCCTGTTTTTCCGGGAGTGCCCGGTACGATCCTGCTAGAGGTAATGGCCGCTCCACAAAGCCCAATCAATCCCACCAAAATGGTAACCGTCAGGAAATCCGTCAGCTGCATCTCCACGGGATAACTTTCCACCAGATAGCCAACGCCTTCTCCAAGCCGTATCAGACCGAATTGCTGCTGTGCCAAGCAAATCAAAAATCCTAAAATCATTCCTGCCACAGCACCTCCCAAGGTTGCAAGCGTTCCTTCCAGCAGAAAAACATTTCTGATCTGTGATAAGTCGGCACCAAGGCAGTCCAAGGTCGCTATATCCCGCTTCTTTTCAATGATCAACATGTTCAACGAGCCGGTGATGTTGAACACCGCGATGAGCAAAATGAATGAAAGGATGAGGTATACTGCCCACTTTTCCGACTTCAGTATTTTGTAAAGCAGTTCGTGTTGTTCCAGGCGGGTCTGTATTTTTTTATCGCTGCCTGATTTGGATTTTAAATCCTCACGCACCTGTTCAGGGTCGAAACCAGGTGCAACCTTGATCTCGATTGCAGAGACAGCTAGGTCCTCTTCCAGCATTTCCCGTGCGAATTGAATCGGAACAACAACGAATTTTTCATCGAACTCCTGTTGGATTGAGAACACTGCGGTGGTCCGGAACACCCCTGTGTAGAAGGCCTCGTCGGGAGATATAAGCGAAACTTTTGCGTCCTTACGCGGAACGTGTATGGTAACCACATTCAACTGGTCGGATGGTGTTATGGATAGGGAGTATGCCACCCCGGCACCCATGATGGCAAATGAACTGTCTTTTTTCACCGGAACACCATCGATGATTTTTTCATTCAATCGGGATACCTTGAAAAACTCCTGATCAACCCCTTTTATGGTTGCAATGACTTGCCGATCGCCAGACCGAAGCAATGCGTTTTCTTCTAGAACATATGATACCGTTTCAATCCCTTCGGTTTTTGCAATGGCAATGGAATCGGAGGCGTTGAGGGTAAATGATTTTCCCTCTGCAGCCGTGATCTTGATGTCGGGGTCGAATGAGTCGTAAAGGGACATGACAATTCCCGAGAATCCGTTGAATACCGAAAGGACGATAATCAATCCTGCGGTACCCACCATCACTCCAATGATTGAAATCAGGGATATGATGTTGGCTGCATTGCCCTTTCTCCTCGAAAAGAGGTATCGAAGAGCTATGAAGAGGGAGGTCTTCATGTTCGAATCATTTCCACGCGCAAACAATCAAACCCGTGCCGGTTGAATGGTTCATCCTGCAATCGAAAAAGTTCAGGACATATGCAATGGGGTAGGTAACCAGGTAGTAGAAAGGCAAGATCAGCAGTCCGATTGCCTTGGGCACTTTACCCATGAACAGGATCGGGTATTTCATGGAAAGGCGCCAAGATATTTTACCCGGACTTCCATACGAATACCTGGCTTTCACCTTTGAGAATCCAGCTGAGAGAAGCTTGTCTTCAATCTCCTTGATGTTGTATCCATCGCGAACGTGCTCCTCTATGAACGATGATTCTCCCTCGTCATGCACATCGCTGCCTCCCTGGTCGGAGGGAGTGCTGATCAACAGCATGCCTCCCGTGGTTAACGAACGGTGGAAATTCCGAAACACCTGCACATCCTCCAGTATGTGTTCCATCACATCAACAGACAGGATCAAGTCATATCGGTTGTCATTGTAAAACTGGGTGAGGTCTGCAATTTCGAATCGCACATTTTCCGCTCCGATTTTGTTGAAGAATGAATTGCAGTCAGCAACTTGTTCTTCCTTGACATCCACAGAAAGTATATTGAATTCCTTGTTTTTTGAATGCAGCCAGTATGTGTATTGTCCGAAGCCGGCACCTGCATCCAAAACATTCGCTTTTTTTGGAGCCGATGCCATCCACCTGCCGAGCTCACGATGCACATGCCAAGCACGCAAAAGCAGTAGGTCCAGCAATCCGTAGAAGAGCTTCCTCAAAAAGGGGGTCCGGTTGAAGATCTCGCCTAGATGTCGTTTTATGGGGTCGTATTGCATGTATGGATTTTATTTTTTGATGTGGGTAGTGGCATCTGACATTGTTTTCATGACTCCCGCCTCCTGCTTAAGTTGCCAACTCCTGGGAAGAGTTTAATGACCTTTACTACTCATCCTTGTTGTCATTTTCCTTGGGAATCAC
>JBEAXM010000276.1:0-2626 GCA_041159805.1 Bacteroidota bacterium | reverse complement strand
CCGCAAACCGTTTTTAAAAAGCGGTTTTTTATGGGGAGTCTCGTAAGGTCAATGTCGGGTGCAATGTAAAACTGTCGGGTGCGTTTGAAGGATTCGGTTCCGGCAATATTGGCTCGGGCTCCAGTCAAGCCATCCACTCCATAGCCAACAGCAACATTTAGCCATTTCGGGAATTTGGAGTCCTTTTTCAAGAATGAATGGATGTTTCCCGACATCCAATAAGTTTGTCCATTATAATCCTTGAACAGATGTTCCACGTACGATGTGCCGAGTTGATCTGGCCTGTATTTCGCGTATTCGCTTTCGCTGAATGAGAATTTGAATTTGATTCGTTGTTCCTGCCAATGTAATTCTTGCCACACCGACATTCCCGCACCAGCGGCATTTGCAACCATATCACCGCTCGAAAAGCCCCACTGCGAAGAGAATCCGTCGAACACCTCAACAGTGGTGAGAAACAATAGCGATGATGCACATCCAGCCCAAGCTGACTTCTTATTATCCAACCCTGACCACCGGAATAACCCTGTGCTCCAATTGGTCAGATAATAAGCCGATCCAACGTGCCCCATCTTATCCATCTGCAGCCATTCCCCGTTGTCGTTGAAAAAATGGAAGGCCTCCTGTTCATAATCCTTGTACCATAGCGAATAGAGTCCTGTCATGGATCCTGCATATACAACGCCCATGCCTCCAATGGTGACAGGTAGTCGATTGATGTGGTTGGTGGAGTCATTCGTACCACACCGACCCATCATGGGAATACAAATACACAGCAAGATGAAAAGCGCTGTTGTATTTTTCCAACTCCGCATCTTAAATCAATTCAACAAGGTTTTCTTGGCATCCTCCAGGATATCGAAGGCTTTCTCCTTGGTTTCCGATTCAGCATACAGTCGCAGCACCGGTTCGGTTCCACTGGCCCGGATCATCAACCAATCACCGTTTTGGAAAAAGTACTTGTAGCCATCCAGGTCTTCCACACGGCTGATGATATGCTTTCCGAAGGAGGTGTATTGACTGTCATTGCAATTTTGAAGAATCTTTTGTTTCAAATCCTCATTGATATGCAAATCGTTCCTTTCAAACGAAAAGGGACCGGTAATCTCATACACTTCATCAATCAGTTCACTCAATGTCTTGCCTGATTTGGCCATGAATTCCCAGATGATTAACCCCATCCAAATGCCATCCCTTTCGGGGATATGGCCTTTGATGGCGATGCCGCCCGACTCTTCGCCGCCAAGTAATATATCCTCGTTGATCATTATTTCAGCAATGTATTTGAAACCGATCTTTACGGTTTGGAGCTCCAACCCGTAATGCTTGCAAAGCTTGGCAACACGGGGAGTGGTGGAGAATGCAGTACATACTTTTCCCTTTACACCCTTGTACTTCACCATGTAGTGTATCAACAGCAGGATGATGTGATGTGAGTCAACAAAAGTGCCGTCGCTGTTGTACAATCCGATACGGTCTGCATCACCATCAGTGACCAAACCGCAATCTATGTTTTCGGAGATGCGGATGAGCTCGGAGAATTCTGTAAGATTCTTGTGTATCGGCTCTGGTGCCTGTCCCATGAAGGATGGGTTGTGCTCGCAATGCAGGAATGTGATATCGGGTAGGATCCGTCGCATCACATTCTGCCCCGCACCATACATGGCATCATATGCAAAACGCAATCCGGAATTTCGGATGGCACCCAAGTCGAATGATTTCTCAACCATTTCACAATACATCGTTTCCAAATCAGCATACTCGATCTTGCCATCCGACTCCCATTCGCCAATGGATTTACTTTCGAACGGCATGGGCTTCTCAGGAATGATGGCCTCAATCTCAGCAACCTGCGAAGGAAGCAGTGGTCCACCGTAATGTCCTTTCAGTTTATATCCATTGTACTCAGGTGGGTTGTGACTTGCGGTAATGATGACACCAAGGTCGCACTTCAAATGAACGGCGCCCATGGAGATCATCGGTGTGGATACGAATCCCTTCGCCATGATTGTTTTCACACCATGGCTTGCGAACACCTTGGCGGCTGTTTCTGCAAACAACGGTCCGGCGAAACGGCAATCATGACCAAGCACAACCACCGGGTTCTTTTTACGCTCGAGCAGCCATTTTGATACGGCTTCCGACACCCGTGCAACATTCTCTACAGTGAAATCCTTGGCAATGATAGCCCTCCATCCGTCCGTTCCAAATTTGATTTTAGTCATGGTCGATTATTTGTGTTTGCTTATTGGTTGTCGTTTACATATTGGTTCAATCGGTTCCATTCGCCAGTCAACAATCCCTTTTGGAAAAGATACGAGTCTTTCAGCTCAACCTCCTCCGAATTGATTTTGGTGATCACGTAATTGAATTCCCTTGTGCGGATAAAACCGAACAGGTCGTATTCACCGTATCGAAATTCAAATTCCCCGATGTTCCTGCCATTGATTTCGTTCAAGGCGGAATCGTTTACGAAAACAGTCACATTCCTGGGTTCATACAGGATTTCGGATCCCACCTTCCGCCAGATTTCATTCACAACCACCTTGGTGACTTTTATTTTATTTCGGTTCAGATGTGAAGTGATACGGTCGCCGCCCATATTGTAATAAACCTCCATGTTACG
>JBEAXM010000270.1:0-5769 GCA_041159805.1 Bacteroidota bacterium | reverse complement strand
GCTCCAAATATGAGGTCTGAAAAGATACCCAGACTGTTGAGTCGTTAGGTTTAGTTCTCAGCAAACGTGGAAATGTGCGCGAGAGGAGAGTCGAACTCCTACAGGTGTTACCCCACAGGCTTCTGAGACCTGCGCGTCTACCAATTCCGCCACTCGCGCGGATAATCTTGTGCCCAAGGCGAGATTCGAACTCGCACGGGTATTCCCGCCACCCCCTCAAGATGGTGCGTCTACCAATTTCGCCACTTGGGCAGGGGTAAATAAGAGGGTGCAAAAGTAAACTAAAAACTGCAATAATCTACTTTGGCAGGAAAAGCAGGACGTTCAATCCAGGAGTGAATAAGAGATTTCCACCATAAAAGGAGTGGTTTTGCTGCCAATGAATTTCAGCGGATGGTTAGTTAATCTTATGATTACTGATCCTTTTTCTGTTGAAGGTATGTTACCCATGACCTTTAAGTAAACCGACTTACCTGTTTCATTATCAGTCAGTTTAATGATCGTTCCAATGGGTGCCGATTTATGTAAACAATAATAATTGTTTTGGCCCAAACTGTTGTCCTGAACCAAATCGGCCAAACCCGTTTCCGTGATTTGAATAATGGGTTTGCCCCCTTCCTTAGGTCTGACTGATTGGATATTTTTGGTTGTTTGGACTACTTGATTGGTGCTGTCGGTTTGATTTATGTTGGCTTCAGTGCTTTTTGAAGGGTTTTCTGTTGTGACTGGGTTTTTCTGGTCAACAACATTCGAAGAGTCAGGTGTTGTTTTTTGCATGGGTTCAACGACCTTGGATTTTCGAATTATCAATACCCTTCCTTCTACAATTTCCTCATTCAAAATGCCGTTGATCCGTTTTATTTCACTTAAAGACACTCCGTACTTCCGGGATATTGCAAATAAGGTCTCACCTTTCTTTACTACATGGGTAATCTCATTTATATTGGTTTTGGACGAATCGGCTGTTGAGTTGACCGGTTGTTTGGCTTGAATTACGGGTATTTGGACAATTTGACCCGTCTTTAATAACTGAACCCCATTATTTACCCGGATCAATTCATCCACATCGCAGCCGTATCTGGTGGATAATAAGGTCCATGTTTCGCCTGCTTCAACCAAATGTAATACGTACTTCTTGCCATTAACCCATTTGGTTCGCAGTGAATCATCCAAAACCATGGAGGCCTCTGATTGTAATGCCAGCAGGGACAATAAAACGGTGAGTTTGAAAATGCGCAACAATACGATTGAATATATGTTAACTTAGCACAAGTTTAACCAATGTTTCGGCATTTGGTTACCACCAATAATGAACAGTATCAACACCGGTATGAACAAATTCAGAAGTTTCTTTTTGGCAGTTCTCGGTCTTTTTTTATTTGTGCCCGTAATTGCGCAAACACCCTCAAAAAAGGTACATATCATTGAGGTTCGGGAAGAAATCACTCCAGGCATGGCTCGTAAGCTTGGACGCGGATTGGATGAGGCGTTAGCATCCAAAGCGGATTTGGTGATTTTGCATATCAATACATACGGTGGGATGTTGGATGCTGCGGACAGCATGCGCACCCGCTTGCTTAAAATGAATATACCCGTTGTTGCCTTTATCGATAATAATGCTGCATCGGCAGGTGCATTGATATCCATCGCTTGCAACCGGATTTATATGACTGAAGGGGCCAACATCGGTGCTGCCACAGTAGTGAATGAAACAGGTGAGGCGCTCCCCGACAAGTATCAATCCTACATGAGGTCTATAATGCGTTCAACAGCTGAGAAAAGGGGTAGGGATCCCTTAATTGCTGAAGCCATGGTGGATCCAAGGACTTACATTCCGGGAGTTAACGATTCAGGAAAGGTGTTGACCTTCACCACATCCGAAGCCATCAAGAATAAGTATTGCGAGGGCCAGATATCCGATCTGGCTGGAGTGATCAAGGCAGAAGGCTTTACAGGGTCACAGCAAACCTATTACAAGCCCACATGGGTGGACCAAGTGATTTCTTTTTTCATTAATCCTGCTGTTAGCGGTGTATTGATCCTGATCATTCTGGGCGGCATATACTTCGAACTGCAGACACCCGGGATTGGTTTCCCGCTATTGGCAGCAGCGGTTGCTGCCATTCTTTATTTCATTCCGCTTTATTTAGAGGGATTAGCCGCCAATTGGGAAATATTATTGGCGGTTATCGGATTTGCCCTACTGGCTGTGGAGTTATTCGTTTTGCCGGGGTTCGGTGTTGCCGGGATATCGGGAATCACTCTGGTGATAGTTGCATTCGCCTTCAGTATGGTTGGAAACAAAGGGTTCGATTTTGAGCCGGTTTCGGGAAGGGAGCTTACCGTAGCTTTCTCAACTGTTGTGATTTCCATGTTTGCCACCATTGTCGTCGGGTTTATAATGGGAAAAAGCATCCTCCGCTCATCTCGTTTCAGCAAAATGGTTCTCAACACCACCCTTGATTCAGGGTCGGGTTATGTAACCCAACCTGTAGGTTTGGTTCATTTGATAGGTATGGAGGGTTTTGTCGTTTCGGTGCTCAGGCCCGGAGGAAAGGTGGATGTTTCAGGTAAGACTTACGAAGCTGTTGCCGATACGGGCATGATTGAAAAAGATACACCAGTACGAGTGAAATCAGTCAAGGGTTATACCTTGGTGGTTGAAAGAAAATAATGTATCCGATGAGATATTTGTATCGCTGCTTTTTATTGTTGCTTGTGCTCCACTATCCAATAGGGGTCATGGCCCAATCAGAAGAAGCTGAAGATGTGGTTGACACTGTTTCTTCCAAAGCGATTGTTTTTTATCCATCATTCGGCGCGGGATTGGTCCGCAACGAATTGTCGCCAACCTTCCATCTGAACATCGGATATAAACACAAGGAGCGGTACCAGGTTTCACTGACTGGCTCCAGCTACTTTTTCTTCGACAGGAATGCATCGGGTGACCATAATGTTTATCGCAATACGTTCGCTGGATTGGAGTTCATGCTTAACTTCAGTCCTTTCAGTCTGGATCATCCGAATTGGAACGGGCTTGGCTTGTTATATCTGGCGGAAGCCCGTGGAGGTTACTTTTCAGAGCCGGCAGGACTGATATACTACCGGCGTAAATTCCGCTATTTCTCCATCATGCCAGGCATTGTTGTCGACGACAACCTTGAGGATGTATGGCCGATGATCACCATTAAGTTGTGACTACCTGGAAACAAAAGCCAACCGTTTTTCCAAAGCGGAAGGCAGGGATGGAAGGTTTCTCCTTTCAATTAAGAAGGAGGTCAACTCAGCTAATTCGGCGAAAACATAGTGCTTATCCAAAGCCGATTTGAGGTATTCCTTTCCACTACTTCCACCGGTTCCAACGCGCATACCAATCATCCGATGCACCATGTTCATGTGTCGGTAGCGCCAAGTTGCCATCAGTTCATCGATGTCCAACAAAAGATTAAGCAGTTGAAATGGAAGCTGAAGCAATGGGTAGTCACGATAAAGCATGATGAACAATGCGGATCGGGCGGCCTTATTTGAAAATCGCCTCGATTTGGCAAAGTCCGCATCAAAAAACACATGATCGAATCGTTCCAGGTTGGCCTGTTCTCCGTGAGTCAAGCTGGATCCATATGCGGATTTGTAGTCTGACCAGAAGCCACCTGTCTTGCTTGTGTACTCTTTCCATAGGTCCGACTCATCGAAAAAGGGCATGCGTTCAAGCCAGTTGTTGATTTCCTCAATAAGAGAACTTCCTTCCTCAATTTTTCTGATGGTCTCCTTGTCCTCTTCCTTCAGCTGTGAGAGATAGTAATCCTTTCCATGTCTGTTTTCGAGACGTAATCCTAACAGCGCTTCAATGATTTTGAATTGTATGCTTTGGAATCCGGAGGCGGGACGTAAAAGGTTGCGGAAGTCAAGGAAGTCAAGCGGAGTCATTGTCTCCATGATTGAAATCTGATGAACCGCCACATCCAGGATTGTGGAGATGCGCTTCATCCTATGGGTCGCCTTGTAAAGATCGGGATCGTTGTCGTTTATGCTGTTTTTTTTGAATATCCCGTGAATGGAATTCAACTCATATATGATTTGCTTGAACCAAAGCTCATAGGCCTGATGTATGATGATGAATAGCATCTCATCATGTGCTTCAACACCCTCTTTGTCGCTTTCGGGATGTTGAGCGTTCAGAATTTTGTCCAGTTGGAGGTAATCACCGTAATAAACGTCTTTTCTCATTTTTTAATCTGGTCTGATGATGTAAAGTTAGGAAGTTTGTCTGATGGATTCCGTTTCCCCTTTTCCGGAACACAGGTAAAGTCCAATGAAGGTGATAAAGCCGTTTACGATAATCATTTCGAAGCCGAACTTGTAGCCTTTGAACCATTCGGCTGAGTGGTCGCCGATGAACCAGGCGATGGCAGGTGCCAAAACACAGACCAGTGGTGTCATTATATCGCGAAGCTTTCTTTTGGTAAGTAATCCGAATGCGAACAGCCCTAGAAGCGGGCCGTAGGTGTATCCCGCGACCTTGAAGAGGTTTCTGATCACTGCATCATCATTAATAACCCTGAAAAGCACAATGACCAATAACAGAATGACAGCAAAGGATATATGAACGATGTTCCTTGTTCTTCGTAGTGAGGCCTCGGTCATACCGGGCTTTCGATTCAATTTGAGGAAGTCGAAACAAACGGCAGTGGTTAGCGCTGTCAGTGCACCATCGGCACTAGGGTATGCGGCCGAAATCAGTCCAATGATAAACATCAATCCTGTGATGGTGCCAAGGTGGTTAAGTGCTATTTCGGGAAAAAGGTTATCGGTATGCTTCGGGTCTATCGTGATGTTGTTTTGAGTGGCATAGAAGAACAAAGCCGCACCCAGCATGAGGAAGATGAAGTTGACCACTATCAGCACCCCGGAGAAAGTGAACATGTTTTTTTGTGCCTCCCCAATGTTCTTACAGCTGAGGTTTTTCTGCATCATTTCCTGATCAAGTCCAGTCATGGCAATAGCTATGAACATACCGCCAAGGAAATTCTTCCAGAAAAAGTTAGGTGAAAGCACATCACTGACATAAATGTCGGAGATGCTACTGTTCATCATGTCCGTGGTCAATTGAGAGATGGAAAGCCCCAAAGTGTCACTGATCAGGAAAAGACTGAAAATAACCGTCACCAGCATGAAAGTGGTTTGCAGTGTGTCGGTCCAAATTATTGTTTTCACACCCCCTTTGTAGGTGTATAAAAGTATCAGGGCCATGAAAGAGGCCACCGTTAGGAAAAATGGTACTCCCCAGGCATCAAAAATAAAGGTTTGAAGTACGTTGATTACGATGTACAGCCGGAATGCGGCTCCAATAGTCCTCGATAGTATGAAGAAGAAAGAACCGGTCAGGTAGGAGTTGTTGCCAAACCTGGTTTCCAGATAAGTGTAAATCGAGGTTAGGTTCATCCTGTAATAAACCGGCATCAGCACCAATGCTATTACCGCGTATCCGAATAGATATCCGAAAACCACCTGCATGTAGCTGAATTGAGTGGTGGCTACAGCTCCGGGCACCGACATGAAGGTCACGCCCGACAAACTGGCACCGATCATGCCGTAGGCAACAACATACCACTTCGATGACTTATTGCCTATGAAGTAGGATTCATTATCCGCATTTCTGCTGGTCCACCAGACAACGATAAAGAGCAAAATGCTGTATGCTGCGACAACGGAAAGAATCAGGGCTGGGGTCATGTCTAAATCTTTTATTTACAAATGAACATTTTTTGT
>JBEAXM010000267.1:0-2917 GCA_041159805.1 Bacteroidota bacterium | reverse complement strand
CACTACGGTCGACTATGACAGTACCTCCAAGACTGAAAACACCAGGGTTGCCTACCCGGTTCACCATATCAACAACGCAAAAAGTATTTCCGTTGGAAAGGCACCTTCGAACATTTTCTTCCTTACTGCTGACGCATTCGGGGTTTTGCCTCCAATATCTAGATTGGATTCAGGGCAAGCCATGTACCATTTCATTTCAGGTTATACGGCGAAAGTGGCCGGAACAGAAGTTGGAATTACTGAACCAACCACTACCTTTTCAGCGTGTTTTGGAAAAGCATTCCTACCCCTCCACCCTGCCCGGTACGCTGAGTTATTGGGTAAGAAATTAAAGGAAAGCGGAGCAAAGGTTTGGTTGGTGAATACCGGTTGGTCAGGTGGTTCATATGGAATTGGATCACGCATTAAGCTCGGTTACACACGAGCTTTGATCACTGCTGCACTCAATGGAGAATTGGATCATGTAGCTTACGATACACTACCCGTGTTCGGACTTCAATTCCCAAAAACATGTCCAAATGTTCCTGACGAGATTTTAAATCCCAGAGATACATGGAATGATAAGTCTGCTTACGACGCTAAAGCGAATGACTTGGCAAGCGCATTCATCAAAAACTTCAATCAGTTCGCTGAGGGAACTCCTGCAGAAATCATCAATGCAGGTCCGAAGGTCGCACAGATGGCCTGATTTAACGAAAAAGCACTTGAGTTAGTCTTCCAGTATACTGGGAGACTTTTTTATTTAGAAACCCTTCTCAATCCTTCCTCAGCTAATCGGTATCCGGGTCTGTGGGTCAGTGCCAATTGGAAATCAGACTTGGCCGCACCAATATTTCCAAGCCGTTCGTATGACATGGCACGATTGAAATAAGCTTCTGCATAAGTGGTATCCGATTCGATAGCACGAGTGAAGTGCTTGACGGCCTCAGGATACACCTTGAGATAAACCAGATGGATATACCCTAAATTGAAATGAGCAGTCTTGTTTTTGGGATTAATCTTCAGAATAGCGGAGTAGTCCTGAATGGCCTGATTGAACTGCCCCTTTTCCTGATACCATAACCCTCGTCCGTAGTAGGCTTCTTCGCTGGTAGGTCGTGCCATCAAAGCGTTTGTGAAGTAACCAACGCAAATAGGGTTGTTACGCAGTTGAAAGATCATACCCAGTTGCATGTTGGCATCATAGAACTCGGGGTTGGCTTCCAGAGCCGATTGAAAATCACTGACGGCTTGGTTCGTATCGCCATTTTCTTTGAAAATATATCCCCTCATGAGCCATGCCTGTGTATTGCTATCATCCTTTTTTAGAATGCTGTTAAGGATATCCAAACTCTCGCCATACCTCCTGAATATGTAATTGAATTCAGCGAGCTTCAATAATGCGGCTGTGTTTTCAGGGTCGATCCTCACTGCACGTTGCAGGAATGTCCTGGCATCGTTCGTCCTATTTTGGAAATAACTGAGATCTGCCATAGTCACAAAATATTCCGCTTTAGTGGAGTCCAATTTTATAACCACGTCCATATCGGCCAAGGCCTCCTTCAGCATTTTCCTATCTATAAAAAGCTTCGCTCTCTCGTGCAACAGTGAGGCATTCTTGGGGTCAGCAGCGATTCGCGAGTTAATGGACTCCAAGAGGGTGTCAACCGGCGCCTTGGTGGTGTCCTGTTTACCATTTGTGTCTTTGACATCGTTCTGACAAGAAACAAACGGCATCGATCCAATTGCCAGTATGGTACAAAAGAATATCAGATTAAACTTCATGCCGTAAAACTACAAAAAACAAAAGTCTGCCGGTAAAGGCAGACCCTTGTTCCAATCACAATGAAAACGGGGTTTTATTCTGAGTCCGCAGGTGCTTCACTTGCTGCACGAACCTGCATTTCAATCTCTTCGGCTAATTCAGGGTTGTCCATGAACAGTTGACGTACGGACTCCCTGCCTTGACCCAATTTGGTTTCATTATAGCTGAACCACGAACCGCTCTTCTTAATGATACCTTTTTCGACACCGATGTCAACCAACTCACCCGTTCTGGAAATACCTTCTCCATAGATGATATCGAACTCGGCTGTACGGAAAGGCGGAGCCACTTTGTTCTTTACGATTTTCACTCGTGTCCTGTTTCCAATGACACTCTCGCCGTCCTTGAGCTGACCGATTCTTCGAATATCTAAGCGAACAGATGAATAAAATTTCAAGGCATTTCCACCTGTGGTGGTTTCTGGGTTACCGAACATGACGCCGATTTTCTCCCTCAGCTGATTGATGAAAATACAGCAGCAGCCAGTCCTGCTGATGGTGGCGGTGAGTTTACGTAGTGCTTGCGACATCAAACGTGCCTGAAGACCGACCTTGGAATCACCCATCTCCCCTTCAATCTCACTCTTGGGAGTCAGCGCCGCAACGGAGTCAATAACTATGATGTCAATGGCTCCCGAGCGAATCAGGTTGTCGGCGATTTCAAGAGCTTGCTCACCGTTGTCCGGTTGTGAAATAAGGAGGTTCTCGATATCAACACCGAGCTTCTGTGCATAGTAGCGATCGAAAGCGTGTTCTGCATCTATGAAGGCCGCTATGCCACCTTGCTTTTGAGCCTCCGCTATGGCATGTATGGCAACGGTTGTTTTTCCTGATGACTCAGGGCCGTAAATCTCAATTACCCTTCCTTTGGGAAATCCACCAATGCCGAGAGCAAGGTCCAACGATATGGAGCCCGTGGATATGGCTTCTACTGATTCAACAGGGCTGTCGCCCATTCTCATAATGGTTCCCTTGCCGTAAGACTTTTCAAGTTTGTCGATTGCAAGTTGAAGTACTTTGAGTTTCTCTTTGCTTACTGTTTCTGCGTTTGACATATTATATGGTTTTAGATTTTTTCAAATATCTGATCGATTGAGGCAATCACGTTGTTTCG
>JBEAXM010000254.1:0-8027 GCA_041159805.1 Bacteroidota bacterium | reverse complement strand
TCACCTGAGGTCAACTGTTCCGCCCCTTTAATCTGGTCCCTCACCGCTTCAAGGTCTGAGGGTTTGAAAATCTGATGGTATTTCAATTCCTCGTTTTTTAAAATTTAACCTTGGGTGCTTTTTCAGCTCCGGCATCGGCTTGGAAGTAAACTCTGGGCTCAAAACCAAAAACGCCGGCTACGAGGTTGCTTGGAAATGACTTTACACTCTTGTTATAAGCTTTAACAGCGTTGTTGAAATCGTTCCTGGAGACCTTTATTCTGTTTTCGGTGCCAGCAAGCTCAGATTGTAACTCCAAAAAGTTCTGGTTGGCTTTTAGGTTAGGGTATTGTTCCACCGTCACTAGCAACCGGTTCAGGGAGCTGCTAACGGCTCCTTGAGCTTCTTGGAATGCCTTTAGACTTTCTGCATTTAAATTGTTGGCATCAATTTTAACCTGTGTCGCTTTGGATCTGGCATCGGTCACCGCCAGCAAGGTTGATTTTTCAAAGTCGGCATAAGCACCTACCGTACTCACCAGGTTTGGAATCAAGTCCATTCGCCGCTGGTAGTCGCTTTCCACGTTTTGCCAAGCACCGTCTACCTCCTCGTTTTTGGAAACCAATCCGTTATAGCTGATGATAAAATAGATTCCAACGACTGCAAGAATGCCGATAGTGATGAATTTTGTTCTCATTGAGTATGTGTGTTTGGTTATAAAAGTATAACAATTTGTACGAATTGATGTTTTCCACACTTGTTAAGGGCTGGTAAACGAAAGTCGTATGATAGACCTGGTGTTTTCATCGATTTTGAAACGGTCATCGATTCGTAGTGGTGCAAGCCAAATGGGACTCCCATCGGAAAACAAGATATAGGTTGCCATTTTTCGGGGAGTCCCAATCTTGTTGTCAATTAGGAAATCGCTGATCAACTTGGATTGTTTCATGCCAAGAGGGTGAAAGCGGTCTCCGGTTTTGATTCTTCGTATGCTTATGGGCCATTGGACTTTACTGGCGTCCAAATATGCAACCGCAGGGTTGTGGAAGTCTGCTTCGTCAATCTTTTCTACAATACTTGAATTGAACGATCCGAATAATACACTTGCATTCCCTTCTTGGAAGGTGATTTCGGCCTCCTCCTCATCATTTATCGTTTCCTTATCGAAAACCACAAGCTGATTGCGGTCTTTGATCATGTTCCATGTTCCTGATTCGAAAACTGCACCAGAAGTAACGCCTGGTTTGATGGCATTTTCACATTGTTGGTAAGTCATGCCGATGTTACGGACTAGGTGGAATAGAATGGTTGCCGGTTCGGGGTAGGAGGTCAGTTTTTCGATGTCGATGGTTTTGAAAACCCCCATTTGCTCGAAACGGCAGATTTGATTTTCCACTTCATGAATGAAATGGTCTAACAGGTTTTCGTATCGAGCCATGATGGTGGAATGCTTGATGATGGCATCCGTTACAGATGGGTTAATGCTTCTAAGCATCGGAATCACCTCGTTCCTGATGAAGTTCCGCTCGTAATCAGATTCGTCGTTGGATGCATCCTCCCGCCAAGCGATCCTTTGTTCCTGGGCATAGTGGATGATTTCCTTGCGTGACAAATGGACCAGTGGCCGGATGATTTTCCCGGCTGATTCAGGAATCCCGTGCATACCTGCAATGCCGGTTCCTTTGGTAAGGTTTAGCAGTATCGTTTCCACTTGGTCATCTGCATGATGGGCAGTGGCAATGAAATCATATTGGTGGACTTTTGAAAGCTCATGGAACCAGTCGTAGCGAAGTTTTCTTGCAGCCATTTGGATCGAAACGCCATTGTCCTTGGCAAATGAATCTGTTCGAAATCCTTTTCGGTAAAACTCCAGACCCAATCTTTCAGCGGTATCCTTGACCAGTTTCTCATCCGCATCCGAATCATTGCCGCGCAGATTGAAGTTGCAGTGTGCAACGGCACTTGGGATGTTTGCAGCATGAAAAAGATGCATCAAGGACATGGAGTCAACACCTCCGCTCACTGCGATCAATACCCGGGAGCTCTTGTTTATCCCAAGCCGATCCAGCGACGCTACGAAGGTTTCAAGTGTTATCATCGGATTACCTTTCAATGATGTCTTCGGTTTTCAACCCTACGGCTTCCAACTGTGGCCTCAGTTTGGTAAGGCACTCTTCCCACTCCGACTCAACAGCGCTTCCAAATGTGATGGCTCCTCCGGCGGTCAGTGCAGCTCGTTTGTTCTCAAGGTCCAATAAGATTGTCCGTATCACAACATTCATGTCGAAGTAGCACCCAGGCGCCATGAACCCAATTGATCCGGAGAACATGCCTCGTCGAAAATCTTCCACCTGGTCGATGATTTTCATGGAGCTGACTTTGGGTGCACCGGTCATGGATCCCATCGGAAATGCGGCCTGTATGATATCGGTGAAGTCCATGCCAGTCTTCAACTTGCAGGTTACAGTTGAAATCATTTGATGAGACTTTGGAAATGTATGGACACCAAAAAGCTCTTCGACCTTCACGCTGTTTTTTTGTGCCACCTTCGACAAGTCGTTTCGTACAAGATCAACAATCATCACATTTTCGGATCGTTCTTTCCTGCTGTTGGCTAATTCGTTTTTCAATTTCAGGTCTTCTTCCTCGTTGGATGATCGCTTAGCAGTTCCCTTCATCGGTTGGCTAAGCAACCGTTCATGATCGCATTGCAGGAACCGCTCCGGGCTGGTGCAAACAACCGCTTTGCCTTCCGACTTGTATATCACTGAAAAGGGGTTTGGCGAAATGCTTGAGAACTTTTCATGAAGTGAAATTGGATCGCAGTCATCAAAACCCAGTTCCGCTTGCTGGCATAGGGTCAATTCATAGGTGTCGCCTCTTTTGATGTGGCTCATTGTTTTTTCAAAAGCCAAACGGTAAGCCGACCTGCTGATCTTCTTTTTCACATGGAATTTAGGATCCTTGTAGGTGGTACATTTTTCTCCGTTCATTATCTTATGAAAGATATCTTTCGGCTCCTGAAGGTTGGAATGTATGCATAAAAGTCCGGTCTCGTCGATAGTCACCACTACCTCGGGAACAAAACAATGCGCCAGGGGAAACGGAACGGGCTCTTCGGATCTGGATGAGAGTTGCTCGATTTCGTTTTTCAATTCATAGGACAAGGCACAAAACACCCAGTTGTTTTGGCTCCGGTGTTGGTTGATGAACGGACGGATTTGTTCCAATGCATTTGAAACGCATTTGATCTCTTCTCCAACACCTAACATTGCAATGAATTCATATCGATTGCCCGTAAGAGGCACCGTGGATCCATGGCTTTCAAAAAAAGCATATGTGCCGTATTGTCTTGCGAGTTGCTTGACACGGTTTCTGACATCGGACAAATCAATTTTGAAATATGCCGGCTTAAGCATCTTGGGATGGAGGGCGATATTTACAGTTGTAGGGCTACTTGTTCCACAACCACAGGAAGGTAGGTCATTTCCAGGTCATGTATTTTGGATGCCAGGGATGAGGGTGTATCGTCGTGCGCCACATCAGTAGTGTATTGTTTGATGATGGCACCCTGGTCGTATTGGTCGTTTACATGATGGATGGTAATACCCGATTGTTTCTCCTTTGCGGCGATAACGGCCTCGTGCACATGCATGCCGTGCATGCCTTTGCCACCGTAGGCGGGAAGGAGCGAGGGGTGCAGGTTGATTATGGGGCCCTTGAATGATTGAATGAACGCAAAAGGTACCAACTTCAGGAATCCGGCAAGTACAATCATATTGATGCCCTCTTTATCCAGTTCCTTTAATAGACTTCCATCTAACAAGGCGTTTTTGTCCATCACCCTTCCGGGGATCTGATAAGGCTTTATCCTTTCTAGTACAAAGGCGTCAGCTTTGTTGCTGTAAACCAGCGAAATCCGGACGTAAGGGTGGTTTTGAAAAAACCTGATCAGGTTTTCGGCATTTGAACCAGAGCCGCTTGCGAAAATGGCTAGCTTTTTCATGGTTCAAAGATACCCAAATAGATTCCGCTTTAAGGATTACTAGAACCAGTATTTTAACCACAACTCACTGTAAAACAATCATTTTTTTAGATATTTTGATGATTCGATGATTAATTCGTTACTTTGCGCCCTAATCAAAATTTGAATAAGCTATGTCAGACATTGCATCACGCGTAAAAGCCATCATCGTAGACAAATTGGGTGTTGACGCGAGCGAAGTGCAGAACGAATCCAGCTTTACCAATGATTTGGGCGCCGATTCTCTTGATACCGTTGAATTAATCATGGAGTTCGAAAAGGAATTCGAAATTGCCATACCTGACGATCAGGCTGAAAAAATCAGCACGGTTGGACAGGCCGTTGATTACATTCAGGCCAACGTAAAGTAATTTTTTCCCGGCTGATGAAGCTAAAGCGGGTTGTTGTAACAGGCCTTGGGGCTTTGACTCCGTTAGGTAACTCTGTTTCCGCATATTGGGAGGGTTTGAAGAGTGGCACCAGTGGCGCTGCTCCCATAACGCGTTTCGATTGTTCGAAATTCAAGACCCGTTTTGCATGCGAGGTCAAGAACTTCGATCCTGAGACCATCATGGAGAAAAAAGAGGCCAGGAAACTGGACCTCTTCTCTCAATTTGGGATCGCCGCTGCGGTTGAAGCCATAGAGGATTCGGCAATCACCAAGCATGCAGGTTTCAACCCCGACCGTGTAGGTGTCATTTGGGCTGCCGGTATCGGTGGACTTCGGACTTTTTGGGACGAAGCTGTATCGTTTGCCAAGGGCGACGGCACCCCTCGTTTCAATCCCTTCTTCATTCCGAAAATGATTATTGACATTGCGGCTGGGCATATCTCCATCCGTTATGGTTTACGTGGACCAAACTATGCCACGGTGTCCGCCTGTGCATCTTCCACACATGCATTGAACGACGCTTTCATGCTTATTCGTTTAGGCAAGGCCGATGCCATAGTTGCCGGTGGGTCGGAAGCTGCAATCAACGAGCCAGCAGTTGGCGGCTTCAACGCCATGCACGCCTTGTCGGAGCGCAACGACAGTCCCGAAACCGCCAGCAGGCCATTTGACCTCGAGCGCGATGGTTTTGTGATGGGCGAAGGTGGAGCGGCAATTGTTCTGGAGGAGTACGAGCATGCCATTGCCCGTGGAGCAACCATTTATGCCGAAATGCGCGGTGGTGGCATGTCTGCCGATGCGCATCATATCACGGCACCGCATCCTGAAGGGTTTGGCGCTTTGAATGTGATGAAGAATGCGCTCTCCGATGCCGAGATGGATCCATCCATGATCGATTACATAAACGTTCACGGCACATCAACGCCTTTGGGCGACATCAGCGAGGTGAAAGCCATCGAAGGTGTTTTTGGCGAACATGCCTACAAGTTGAATATCAGTTCTACCAAATCCATGACCGGGCATTTATTAGGTGCTGCCGGTGCCATCGAGGCGGTTGCATCCATATTGGCGGTGAAACACGACATTGTTCCGCCTACGATTAACCATTTCACCGACGATCCGCAGTTCGACAGCCGATTGAATTTCACATTCAACAAGGCGCAGCATCGCACCATCAATGCCGCTTTGAGCAATACATTCGGATTCGGAGGTCACAATGCTTCTGTGATTTTCTCCAAGCCCTCTTGAATGAAGGTCGTCCAAAGGGTGGATTTTTCAACAGCGCATCCTTTAAATTCACAAATGATTTGTTGATGTTTGTTGTTTGTATTGATATCAAGTCATTGACAGGTCATGTTTGATTTCTTCAAGGTTTGGTTCAGCAGCGACAAGGAGCTTTATCGTTCCTTGTACAACATCCTGGGATTCTATCCTTCCAACATCCACGTTTACAAACTTGCATTTTCACATCGCTCAGCGCTGCAAACCAACTCCAATTCGACTCAAATGTCGAACGAGCGGTTGGAATATCTGGGGGATGCGGTTTTAGGTGCCATCATCGCTGAAATGCTTTTTCGCCGGTTTCCCTACAAGGACGAGGGTTTCCTTACGGAGATGCGTTCAAGGATAGTAAGCAGGGAGAGTCTGAAAAAGCTTGCGATCAAAATCGGTATCGACAAGCATGTGGTGAACAATTCAGGACCCGGCATGCACCGGTCGATGTTTGGTGATGCTTTTGAGGCGCTCATTGGCGCGGTATTCATTGATAAGGGATTTGGACATGCCAAGGATTTTGTGTTGAATAGAATCGTGAACGTGCATCTTGACCTTGATGCAATCGAAAAAGAAGACAACAACTACAAAAGCCGAATCATCAATTGGGCTCAGCGTGAGAAACGCAAGATTGTTTTTGAGATGATTCAAGATGTCTCGCAGGGTAAACTGATCCGTGTACAACTGGTTTTGGACGATAAGGTGTTGACCATTGCTGAGGATTTCTCAAGAAAGAAGGCAGAGCAAATGGCGGCATCCAAAGCTATCGAGCAACTGGGTATTGAATTCTGATTTGCTCGCAGCTAAAACCTTGCCATGGCTGAGCATGATTGGCGGTTAACAGCGTCAGCATGCCTATGGAAATCACGAAGAAAAAAGATGGTTGGTAGGAAACCCGGTGACCTTTTACACTAAACGCCCTTGACATCTTTTCATATTCACCTAGGGCCTATTGCTTGTTCGGCTTTTTTACGGATCCAACTGATGTCCGCTATCTGCTTAACCTGTTCTATTTCATTTGCCACTGTGGTTACTCGCGATTTGTCGCCTTTGGCTTGCATCAGTTTACCACTGAATCGGATCAGGTTCCTGTAGATGGTTCTTTGATAATCCGAAACGACTTTGTTTCTGCTGAGAAACAAACGGAAAGCGGCTAGGTGATAATTCAGCGCTTCATAGTCGTCCATTTCGTAGTAGCATTTGAGGATCACCGACCGCATATCCAGCTGATAGTAGATGTCTGTGAACTCCACGTTTTGGAGCATTCGTAATGCCGCATGGTAATCACCATTGCTGAAATTCAAATATGCCAGATTGTAGGTTCGGGCATTCTCCTGCTCAGCAGTGGGGAGGTCATGTATATGTCCGTTGATAAACGACTCGACCCATTTGTTTTGACCTGCTCTAATTCCCACCACAACAATATTCTTGAAGTCCCATTGCGAAAGGAATCTTCCGTTGTAAATGGATCTGTTTTTTAATACTGTTTGGTAAATGCTGAACAGCTTATGGAGGTATTGCTGATTGCCAAGGTTTATTTTCTTGATGCAATAGTTCATCAGGTACTTGTAAATGTCGCGCAGCTCGTCGCGGACAAATCTTTGATCATAATGCGCAAGCTTTTGTTGCAGAAACTCGAAGTGGCTTTCCACTTCAGGTTCAGTCAGTGTTTTTAGAATTCCGAAATAGACCGCGATAGAAGGTATCTCAGAAAATTCGCCTTGTTGGATCTTGTCTTCGATTTCCTCCCGGAGAAAAAAGTCAAACGCACCACTCTTTACGTTTTGCGAGTTGATTAATTCGCAAAGCATTTTCAATTTGGTTGATAGGTAGAAGATGTCAAGATTCTTGGCAGTGATGGTCAATGCCTCCGGGTCGGTTCGGTTTTTTCTTGAAAGGAAATGGTTCAGGTGGTTGTATTGCTCCCGGAACAATAGCAAATGGTGATCGGGCTTGGGTTCATGAATCTCTGATTGGTCGAAAGGGTCGGGTAGTGACAGGTAGGGTTTGTCGGCCCCACGGCTAGCTAGCCCTTGCCGGATGAAAGGGTTTAGCTCGGATTCGTTTTCAGCAAGGGTCGAATGAGCCAGGAACCTGATTGCTTGCCGGTATAAATCGCTCAACACATATCGAAGCTGTTGCTCTTTGTAGGGTTGGCCTGGAAAAATTTTCTCAAAAACTTCAGATTTACTGGGCTGTTTTTCACTAAATTGCGGATGAAATGGGGCTAGAGTCTCCAATAAATCCAAAGATCTTCCGGGAGGACCACCCAGTCCTGATTCCACAAAACCCTTTAAGCGCTTCAATTCAGACTTTGTGAAATGTCGCAGCAGCGTAATCGTTTTAGAGTCTTCAAAATTC
>JBEAXM010000196.1:0-4097 GCA_041159805.1 Bacteroidota bacterium | reverse complement strand
CTACACGACCACGAAGCTGATGTAGCTGAGACAATCCGAATCGCTCGGCGCTTTCAATGACCATGACCGAAGCGTTGGGTACGTTCACACCCACTTCTATCACTGTGGTGGCAATCATGATATTCGTTTTGCCCTCGGCAAACAGTTTCATCTCCTGATCCTTGTCGGCGGCCTTCATCTTACCATGTACGATGCTCACACGGTAATCGGGTAATGGGAAATCCCTGCACATGGCCTCATATCCCGTTTGCAGATTCATCAAATCCAATTTTTCCGATTCTTCAATCAATGGATAAACGATGTATATCTGCCGCCCTTTCGCAATTTGCTCCTTCATGAATCCTATCACCCGCACGCGTGAGCTTTCAAAACGGTGTTCGGTACGGATCGGCTTGCGTCCGGGTGGCATCTCATCAATTACGCTCACCTCCAGATCTCCGTACAGGGTCATGGCAAGCGTCCTGGGTATAGGTGTAGCCGTCATTACCAATACATGGGGAAGGAACTCCTCCTTGCCCCAAAGCTTGGCCCGTTGCTCAACACCAAAACGATGTTGTTCATCAATGATGACCAATCCGGTGTTGTTGAACTGTACTCTGTCTTCGATTAACGCATGTGTTCCGATGATGAAATCCAATTCGCCCGATGCAAGCCGCGAAAGGATGTCGTCGCGCTGCTTCTTTTTTGTCGAGCCTGTCAGAAGCGCTACGGTCATGCCAGAGCCCTCCAGCAATTGACTGATGGTATTGTAATGTTGCTGGGCCAATATCTCCGTAGGAGCCATCATAACGGCCTGAAAGCCGTTGTCGTTGACCATGATCATGCTTAACAGCGCCACCAATGTCTTACCGCTACCCACATCGCCCTGCAGCAGCCGGTTCATCTGCTTGCCACTACCCATATCGGCACGTATCTCCTTAAGCACACGCTTTTGCGCTCCGGTGAGTTCAAAAGGAAGACGGTTCTTGTAAAAGTCGTTGAACTTATCACCGATTTTGGTTATTGATTTACCTTGCTCCTTTTCCGTTTTGATGAGCTTTCGACGCAATAGCTCCAACTGTATGTAAAAAAACTCCTCAAACTTCAAGCGGAATTCAGCTTTGCGAAGTAAGTCGGCGTCTTTGGGGAAATGTATTTGCAGCAATGCATCACGAACAGAAATCATGTTCATCGGACCCGAAATGGTTGCGGGTAAGGTCTCGGGAATGGAAACAGGCAACGACTGCAAAAGGACACGCTGCAGCTTGGCTATCCCTTTGCTATCGAGGCCGCGCGCCTTCGCCTTTTCTGTTGAGGAATAGAACGGTTGCAAAGTCAATCCGATCTGGTCCTCGGTCTTCAATGCCGCAGGTTCGATTTCAGGGTGGACAAAGTTGAACTTCCCGTTGAATTCGGATGGCTTGCCAAACACCGCATATTCAACACCTGACTTCAGGTTTCCGGCAATCCACTTGATGCCTTTGAACCAAACCAATTCAATGGTGCCGCTTTCATCCCGTAAGATGGCGACTAAGCGCTGAGCCCTTTTTTGTCCGATGGTATTCATCGAAACAATCCGGCCCTTGATTTGGATGTAAGCCGCGTCATCCTGCACCTCACTGATCAGGTGAAAACGCGACCGGTCAACATATCTGAAAGGAAAATGATACAGAAGGTCTTTGAACTTGAAAATGCCAAGCTCTTTGCGAAGCACCTCGCCTCGCTGCGGACCAACGCCCTTTAGGTACTCGATAGGTGTTTCAAAAAAAGACATTACGAACAGCTGCTGATGACCCTTCAAGTTCAAATATAAGCCATTTGTATTTTGCTTGATGGCTATTGCGGAATGGGCAAAAAAAATCCCGGTCTTTCGACCGGGATTGGATGTATTTTCGACCAGCAATGCTGGTGAAGGTGCAATACGGTTACTGGGATTTCTTCACATTAACGGCATTCGGACCTTTACGTCCTTCGGTAACCTCGTAAGTCACGATGTCATTCTCGCGAATCTTGTCGACTAGTCCCGAGTGGTGTACGAAGATTTCCTGTTTGGATTCGTCCTCAACGATGAAGCCGAAACCCTTCTGTTCATTGAAGAACTTTACTTTTCCTGTTTTCATTTTAAATAAGTTAATTTTGTTAATAATGTCCAAATGTAGTGATTTTATGATTAAATACAAATTATTTTCCAAAGTAATTTAATGCAAGCAACAGGGATCGTCAGGGGGAATATGGTTGATTTACACCATCGTTTGGTTTATTCAGCAACCATTTCATTCGAAAATGGCATCATAAAATCGATAGAGAAAACCGGCGAGGAGTCGCCCACACAGTCCTTTATCATACCAGGATTCATCGACTCACACATTCACATCGAAAGTTCGATGTTGACCCCTTACGAATTTGCCAAAACGGCCTTAAGACACGGTACGGTTGCCACCATCAGCGATCCTCATGAAATAGCGAACGTTTGTGGTTTGGATGGTGTGCTCTACATGATTGAAAATGCAAAAGATGCCGGACTACGCTTCTGTTTCGGAGCACCATCCTGCGTTCCGGCAACCGCGTTTGAAACCGCAGGCGACCGCATTACACCTCTCGACATCGACAAACTTTTATCGAGGCCGGATGTGCTCTACCTTTCTGAGATGATGAATTATCCAGGAGTGTTGTTCCGCGACCCGGAGGTGATGGAAAAAATTTCGATTGCTCAAAAGCATGGTAAACCCATAGACGGCCATGCACCCGGTCTAACCGGCGATGATGCCATACGATACATTCAAAGCGGCATATCCACAGACCATGAGTGTTTCACTTTGGAGGAAGCCACCCACAAGGTCAAGAATGGTATGAAAATCCTGATACGTGAGGGATCCGCAGCCCGCAATTTCGACGCGCTCCACCCATTGATCAAAACATGCCCGGAAATGGTGATGTTTTGCAGCGATGACAAGCATCCGGATGAGTTGTTGACGGGACATATCAATAAACTGGTGGCACGGGCCGTTGCATTGGGATATGATTTGTTTGATGTATTACGATGCGCCTGCATCAACCCCATCGAACATTATAGAATCCCGACCGGTCAACTCCGCATTGGCGACACCGCAGATTTCATTACATTGAAGGATCTGCAGGCATTCGAGGTGCTGTCAACCTACATCAATGGCGTACCCTATTTTGAAAACGGGGCGTGTATCCTGCCCGAAAAAAAACAGGATGCAATCAATAAATTCGAATCATATAAATTGAAACCTGCCGACTTTGTAGTGCAAGGCAATCATGGTGAGTTAAAAGTGATTGATGCACTCGACGGACAATTAATCACCAAATGTCATCTCGCTACCATCCAACCCAAGAATGGTTTGCTTGAGTCCGATGTCCAACAAGACATCCTGAAGCTGGTGGTGGTCAACCGATATCAAAAATCAACCCCTGCTGTCGCCTTCATTCGTAACATCGGTATTCGATCGGGTGCTTTCGCATCAACCGTAGCACATGACTCGCATAACATCATTGCCGTTGGTGTGGATGACGACTCCATAGCCGAAGCAGTCAACGCATTGATGGACACCAAGGGCGGATTAAGCGTTGTGTGGAAAGATGAAACGGACGTTTTACCACTACCCCTGGCTGGATTAATGAGCTTGGACACATGTGAAGACGTTGCAATGGCTTACCAACGACTGGATCAAAAAGTTAAAAAATTGGGGTGCCCGCTTAGAGCACCCTTCATGACGCTGTCATTCATGGCGCTGCTAGTGATTCCTGAACTGAAACTCAGTGACAAAGGATTATTCGATGGAAAACAATTCCGGTTTACAGGCCTTCAAGAAAAATGATAAATCATTATTTGAAAAGTCCTGGTTTAAAGCTATAAAACCAAACTATCACTATTTTTAGGTAAAATATATTTGACATGAAATGCGTTTGAATAGTACTTTTGTTGCACTTTATCCAAGTGACAAAGACCGCTATTTTCGCATTGATCCTGATGGCGTGCTCCCTAGTCGGGTTGCTCATCTACCGTATCCTGCCAAACGAGTACGGATTGGTTATTTCAATTGTATTTGCAGTTGCAGGCATTTTCACCGGTCTCTCCCAATCAAAAGACGCAT
>JBEAXM010000010.1:0-12756 GCA_041159805.1 Bacteroidota bacterium | reverse complement strand
TCCTTGAAGCTTTCGCAAAACACGGCCAGGATTTCGTACATGAGTTAAACGGCATGTTCGCTTTTGCCATTTTCGACAAGCAGGAGAAAGAACTTTACCTGTATCGTGACCGCATTGGAATCAAACCACTTTATTATTATTGGGATGGCAGGAATTTCGCTTTTGCATCCGAACTCAAAAGCCTGACATGCCTGGAGCAGATACCACTCACTATCAACCACGCAGCTGTCAACAGGTTTTTGCATTTCGGCTATGTACCTGCACCCCACTCCATTTATGAGAATATCTTCAAATTGGAAAGCGGTTCAATGATAAAAGTGAATGCAAAAGGTTTGGAAAACAAGAAATACTGGAACATACACAACAAAATTTCCAGCAATGTAATTACGCGCCAAGACCAAGCATTGGTGAAAATAAGCGATCTGCTGATCAGCTCCGTACAATACCAATTGAAAAGCGATGTTCCTTTCGGTGTGTTCCTCAGCGGCGGAATTGACTCCAGCTTGATAACGGCACAAGCCACAATCTTGTCCACGATGAAGGTGAACACATTCTCTATCGGATTCGAAGAGAACAGTCATAATGAATCGGAATATGCCAAGGCCGTTGCGAATTATCTCGGAACCTCCCACCATGAATTCATCATTTCATATAAGGACGCGCTTAAACTGATAGACAGCATTACAGACACATACGACGAACCATTCGCAGATTCTTCTTGCATACCGACCATGTTGGTTTCAAAACTTGCGAGCCAATATGTACGGGTCACACTTTCTGGAGAGGGAGGTGATGAATTGTTCCTGGGTTATGGTGCCTATATATGGGCCGACCGATTGTCGAACCCATTTGTTAGACTAGCCCGAAAACCAACAGCAGACATCCTGTCGAGAATGTCGTCACGCTATCAAAGGGTTGCAAAACTTCTCGATTACGAGAAATCAAGATCCCTGAGAAGCCATATTTTCTCGCAAGAACAATACCTGTTCACGGAGAAGGAAATCGAGGGATTACTGAAGCACCAGCAGGAAGTGTCTATTTCCGAATCCGATCGCTTCTACTCAGGGCATTACATGAAATGGGCTATGGATCCGAATGCAGAGGGTGGCGTTGCAGTTCAAGAGAGAAAGTTGAAAGCCATCGAGCTACAAGCCCTCTATGACGTGGAAAACTACCTGCAGGACGACCTGCTCACAAAGGTGGATCGCGCAAGCATGAAGTACTCGCTGGAAACTAGAGTGCCCTATCTGGACCATAGAATTGTGGAGATGGCCTTGAATATCTCACCTGACTTGAAATACAGGGACGGCATAACCAAATACATACTCAAAAAAGTGCTCTACCAGTACGTGCCGAAGCATTTATTCGACAAACCTAAACAAGGATTTGCAATCCCTTTGAACAAATGGCTGAAGACATCCTTGAAATATTTGATTGATGATTATCTTTCGGAAGCAACCGTGAACAAATACGGTGTATTGAACTATGCTGCAGTAAATGCATGCAAGATTGCTTACTTTTCTGGATCGGACTATATGTATAATCGTCTTTGGCAACTGATCATACTACAAATGTTTTTGGAAAAACATCATTCCAAAAGAAGGTAGCAAAGGATGTGCTGCAACCTGTTTTCAATCAAGTAGTAGCCGACACACCTGACTCCTCCCTTGAATTTTCATTCTTTTTCTTTGAATATATGTATCCAATGATGTACATTGATGCAATGAAAAAAGGAAGTACAGGAATCCTATAACGAACCAAGCTTCCGAAATTACTTGT
Organism: Bacteroidota bacterium; assembly: GCA_041159805.1. Taxonomy (GTDB): domain Bacteria; phylum Bacteroidota; class Bacteroidia; order AKYH767-A; family OLB10; genus JALRAP01. The sequence goes on along the minus strand of JBEAXM010000010.1, from coordinate 10,977 downwards.
GGAAATGCCAACTGAGAATGCGAAAAAGAGACTGAAAATGATAGAAAAAGAGAGTAAGTGGTTCTTATAAATGATTGGGAAAGCACCCAAAAAGCGCACCTTGAATAGAACACGAATTGTAAAAAACAATATGACCAAGCATTCTAGTGCCGATATTAGCATTACAAGGTTGTTGGCTTCCCAAACATAGGGCCGAAAAAGTGCCAGGTTTATTGCAACTGGAGCCTTCGAAAGCATACTGGGAATGGTAGCCTCAAACTCTCCGATATCCACACTATTACCCTTGTAGTAATCTGCTTTAAGGTCGTTATTGGTAATCACAGCACGATCCATAACACTTTCCAAGGAATACATACCGAGCAAGTCACTCATATTAGCTAGCAAAAGATAACCTCCACCTACTCCTACAAGTAACAGGAATGGTCCAGTCAAAAACTTAATTAACTTGTTTTTAATATCAATAACATACTTGTTTACTATCCAAATGATTGACCCAGGCAACAATGCAAAAATGATATAAGGCTTGATCATCAGGATCAGGTAGGAAGAAAGGAAAATGACTACTGCATTTAAAAAAAAGCGCTCCTTTTGAATGAATATCTTGTAAAATGAGTATGTATAAAATCCAATACAGCTGAGCGTGATCGTATCCTTCAACAGGCCGGATCCCCAGAAAAAAACACTTGGAATGAATAGGAAGGCAATAGCCATTTCCTTCTTGAGTTCGGGAAACTCAGAAATGAAAACCTTGTACAATCTCCAATTACCAAAGAAGGAAACAAGTGCGAAAATCAAGGTGGTAACAATGAAGCTGCCGCCACTGATCAACACGACTGCTGCTGCTAATCTTACAACAAAAAATGTGGGCTTGTCTTCATACAAAGGGTAGCCAGTCTCAGGCGTGAAAACATAGCGTGTTTCAGGTGTATTACCGTTCAAAATTACTTCTAAGAAACCAGCAGGATTGTTCAATAGCAACTTGGAAACCAAAGTAGCGTCCCGGAAATAATTCAAGGTGTCGCCCCCGCCGTAGTAAATGGCGTAGATGAAACAAAGTGAAAGGCCGCCTAACAGCTTACAATAAATACCCAAGGAAAAATATTCGAATTCGGGTTGTTTCTCAACTTTAGCGTACTTTGAAACCCTTGCGTAGATAATTATCCCGAACAAAACCAGAGGTCCCAAAAAAAGATCTACTACAGAAAAGTAATTCATGAAGCCATTTAGTGATCCCCAAATATATACAATGAAATCACCCTATTGACTGTTGATGATTGATCAAAGCCGAGTGCCTGTTACAATAAGCAACTAAAAACAAATCTGCCCGCCAAGCGCTAGCAACTGTATATCAATGAATTGAAAAACATATTCGTTTTCAAAAACCAATTACAATAACCGAAGCAATGGATATCTTTGCACACAAATCAAAAATCATGAAAAACAAAACATTAATCGCGATTTGCTTTTTGATGGGTACTGGTCTTACATCCTGTGATGGACAGCAAGCATCTTCTGGGGCAAACACAAAACTTGCAAACAAAACCGATTCATTAAGTTACTCTTTAGGCTATGCCTTCGGCTCAGACATGAGTAAGCAGCTTAAAAGTCTTGAGCTTAACGATTTGAATACAGAAATCCTGCTTCAAGCCCTAAAAGCTGCATTTGAGAAGAAGGAATCGGTAATCACTGAACAGCAAATTCAACAGATAATTTCTGAAGAAATTCAAAAAATCCAAGCGAAGAAGCAACAGGAGCAATCAAAGGTGTTGAATGAAAATATTGAGAAAGGAAAAAAGTTTCTCGCAGAAAACGCCAAGAATAAAAACGTGGTTCAGTTACCATCCGGCTTACAATACTCCATCATCAAAAAAGGAGATGGCCCAAAACCCAAAGAAACCGATTTGGTAAAAACCCACTACCATGGCACCTTGATTGATGGCAAGGTCTTCGATAGCTCCGTACAAAGAGGCGAACCTGTAAGCTTCCCTGTAAATGGTGTTATCAAGGGTTGGGTTGAGGCTTTGCAACTGATGCCGGTTGGATCCAAATGGAAATTATTCATTCCCTACAACCTTGCTTATGGAGAACAAGGTAGTCCACCCACTATAGGCCCGGGCGAAACCCTGGTCTTCGAGGTCGAACTTATTTCGATTGGAGAATAATAAAAAAAGAGCCCGATATAAGGGCTCTTTTTTTTACAATCATCCATAGAGATTATGTGATGAAACAATTATCAACACCCCTACTCAAATGGAAAAACTAGTCACAACTACTATCTGTATCCGGTTACAGCGAAAAAATAGGCCTGGGATATAAAGTCATTCGACTTATAGTAATAAACCCCACCCCAATGAAATCGAACTTTCCTAAACACCTCTTCCACTCCTCTATTGGAAACGGTGACGTTCAAGATGTTTTTACCACTCTCCGTATACTCATCGACCTTGACGATTGAGAATCCCTCATCATTAGTTCGAGGACTATTTGATATGGAAGCATCCGGATTTTGCTCCATTCCTCCATGCCCGATAATTCCGTTTGCATTGATGGGATCATCATTTCCAGAATCAGCTAAAATGTTTTTTGAGGTTTTATCAGAACCTGAATCGGAATCAGACATTGTCCTTCTGCTATCCGACCCCGATTGGGAAGTAATTGATGAAGATTCATCCCCCCCCTTGGTCTCAGACGTAGATACTACAATTGGATCTGAACCTGACTCCGAACTCAAAACATCTGGCATATCATCACCTGAACCTGGATTCAATATGGTGGTTTGATGATCCATTCCAAAATCCGAATTCGATGTTTTTTGATCACCACCGGGCGTGCCATTCAGAACATCTGATTTTGAAGGTGTATCATCTGGTGTTTTCTTACTAATAGATGAAGGCAATGTATCAACAGGTAGCGAGCTGACCTCATTTTTACTGCCTGTCGGATCAATTTTAGAAGTGCTGTCCATCCCTTTATCATTGCTGGCCACTGTATCGCTTCTCTTCTTGGTTCCACCCTTGGATCCCTCTTCCTTCTGCTTGGCAATAATCTGTTCTTCGGCTTTCTTTAAAGCGGATTGAATCTGCTTGGTATAATCCGTATCATATTCAAAGTCATCGAGCAAGGGATCAAAAAATATCTTGGCAACGGGCTGATTGAAAACAACTATGTTGACACCCTCATATTGCGGAAATAAAACCAACTCGAAATTGAAAGGATATAACTCCTGTGCCAACCTTTGCGAGGGCATGGAAGTGTTTATTGCAATTCTTTTGGTAATGTATTCCTTTTTTGAGAATGTGATTACATAATCGTTGTTAAATATCAATTCCAAATTCATTTTGGATTTACCAGGGGTTTCGTTAATCTCCCCGGAAGTATTGTTATTAAGATAAACCGTGACACCCTCTACATCTCCACTCACAACTGAGATCTTCACAGGAATACTCAAACGGGTTTGTCCTACACCATTGAAGCCCACCAAAAAAAACGGCATGAAAATGGCTAATAGACGCAACGATGGCAAAACAAGCGGAAGAAAGGCCAATGCTTAATATTTTAATTAATTGATAATCAAGACTATATTCAATATAACTCTCTTAAACCAAAGGTAAATAAGAGGGGACAAAATAGCACAACTCTTTGGAATTTGATATTCACCATACCTGATTTGCTATTGTTAAATTTGAACAATTCAAAATGAAACACTTATTTGCATTTGTCCTGTGCCTATTAAAGCTAAACAACATAGCTTTTTCGCAGGAAATCTCCATAGAACAAACTGTGGAGTTTATTAATACCAAATTGAAGCCATACTCCGAGTTAACAGTTGATCGCGGGATTTTGGTTAGCCGTTATTTCAATAATGGAGTTTTGGTAAGGGAGGATCAAGTGATGTGCAAAGACTTGGAACTTTCCAGTATGAACTATGACATTGATTACGGATTATTATCCATCGACTGTAAAAAAGGTAAATGTGTGGACCGCCAGATGTTTGTAAGAAAAATTCAGAGGGATTATAGTCGCGTTTCATTTCCAATTGGTCCTGACCCCAAAGGACATGAGGGATTGAAAAACGCGATTACACACTTGATTAAAATGGTTACAGTACCTGGTTATCAATCGTCAAACCCATTCGAATGAGAATGCAGAAAATGGTACTGGTAGTCACCTTCTGGATATCGACAGTTGCATCATCGATGGCTCAGGATACATCTGCAGCTCATTATTTCAAGAAGGCGGAATATTATTTTGCAAATGCAGACTATGAATATGCCATAGAATACTACAATAAGACGCTGCAGCTGGATCAAAACCATGTTAACAGTTACCTGCAGCGCGGGTTTTGTAAAAATTTGCTTGGAAAACACCAAGATGCGATCAATGATTTCTCACAAGCCATAATTCTTAGCCCAGATAACGGATGGGCCTATGTTTCAAGGGGGAGTGCCAAAAACAAGGTCGAACAATACGAATCTGCAATCACAGACTTCAACAAGGCACTCGAAATTAACCCATCAGACCAAGAGGCCTTCAACAACCGTGGATTCTCGAAAAAACAGCTTGGCGACTTAGCGGGCGCTTGTGCAGATTGGAAAACATCCAAAAAACTTGGAAACAAAGAGGCACCTATCATTTTAAAGAACAATTACTGCAAGTAATAATAGGACCAATGAAAGACCGATTAATACCATGAAAATACCAGTCCTGATATTAGCATATCTCATATCAACCCTACTCTTTAACTCATCGTTTACTGACAAATACAATGAAGAGGAAAATTGTCTTAAAAAATTAAAAGGCGAATGGGGAAAAGGGCAAGGTTGCAGCAACAGATCTAAAAGCTACAAGGTGTCTTTTTTGAACAATTGTACGGACACATTAGATATCAAGTTGGCGATACAGGAAAGATCCCTGAGATGGAAAACATTCAAGTATTTCAAGGTGCCGCCCGGCGATACCATCTCCGGATACTCATGCGATGCAACGGGCAGATATATCAGCTGGAAAAAAATCACCGACGACGCAAGCATTGTTTTCCCCTCTGACGAGGAGATAAACCGAGACAACCGATGAACCTATAACTCATATTCGGATCCTTTTTCAGGAACCACAACCTCTCCTTTTGTCTTTTTGCGCAAAAGTTTTGAAAGGTTCTCGAATCCTGATGCCTCACCATGTACAAGGAATATCTTCTTCACCTCATTTAAGTTGCACATCTGCAGAAAATCCATTATTTCTGAACAATCCGCATGCGCACTGTAGGATTCCATGGTCGCAATCCTGGCCTTCACCGCATGTTCCTCACCGAAAATCCTGACCACTTTTTCGCCGGCTGCAAGGCGCCCACCAAGACTTGATGGTGTACAGTAGCCCACCAGCAGAATTGTGTTATCTGGATCACCAATGCTGTTTTTTATGTGATGCTTGATTCTTCCTGCCTCAGCCATACCACTTGCGGAAATAATGATGCATGGCTCACCACGCTTATTCAACTTTTTCGACTCCTGTACATCCGTGATGAAATGAAGGTTTCGGAAATAAAAAGGATTCCGATCCCCCTCCAACATGTAATCGCGAATGGTTTCATTATAACAGTTGACGTGTTTTTGTATGACCTTGGTTGTATTCACTGACAAAGGGCTGTCAATGTAAACCCTGACAGGTGGAAGAAGTCCCTCATGTTCCAAACGATCCAGGGCATAAATCAGCTCTTGTGTTCGATCCAAGCTGAACGCAGGAATGATTAACTTGCCCTTGTTCTTGACACAGGTCTCTAGTACAATCTCGAGCAAACGCGCCTCAGACCCCTCAATTGGCTCATGCAATCGATCGCCATAAGTGGACTCACAAATTACATAGTCAGGTTGGGGAAAAGTCTGTGGGGAGCGCAAAATCTGATCACCAGGCCGACCAATATCAGCTGTATAGAAAATTCGCTTGCGTTCATTGTTTTCATTGATCACCAAACTAACACAAGCACTTCCTAAGACATGGCCTGCGTCAGTAAACATGAACGAAACACCTCCATCCAATTCCCTCCACTCGCCATATGGCAATGTTTTAAAATAAGAAAATGACTTTTCAGTATCTTCTGAATCATACAACGGCTTTAAGAGAGACAAACCTTTAATCTTCCTTCGCCTGTTGATGAATTCGATATCGGATTCCTGAATAGACGCACTATCCCTTAGCATCAACTCGCACAAATCATATGTAGCTGGCGTACAATGGATCGTACCGGAAAAACCCTCATGTATCAGCCTGGGAATGAGTCCCGAGTGGTCGATGTGGGCATGACTGAGTATCAAATGATCAATTGCAATCGGATTGAATCCAAAACTCCTGTTCAATGGATCGGTCTCTGAACCCATACCCTGAAACAAACCACAATCCAGCAATACATTTAGACCGGTATCGGTAGTTATCAGGTGCTTGCTACCCGTGACGGTTCCTGCTGCACCACAAAACTTAATTTTCACAAATCAGCTTGTTTGTTTATCCACAAATGTAGCCAATAGACCTTTGGAAATCGAATGAATTGATTTAATTTGAAACCTAAAACCACACACTATGGGACTCATGCTTGGAGTTCATTGCTCCGTTTCCGGAGGCCTTGAAAATGCGTTTGATGAAGCCAAAACCTTGGAAACAGATGTGATGCAAATCTTCACTAGAAACCAAAGGCAATGGAACGCGAAACCCATTGGAGATGAAGAGGCATCAATGTTTCTCAAGAAAAAACAAGCGAGCAATATCAAAGCGGCTTTTGCTCACTGCTCCTACCTGATCAATTTAGCCGCTGAATCAGATGACACCAGAAGAAAATCGATTGACGCCCTTTGCCAGGAGGTTGACCGATGCACTGCTTTGGGACTCGATTTTTGCGTTTTGCATCCCGGAGCTGCAGGAACACAATCATTCGATTTGGCAATTGAGAAAATCGCAGATGGACTCAGACAAGTCCTCAACCATTCCCAAGGAAGCAACGTGATGATTTTGCTGGAAAATACGGCGGGGCAAGGCACTAGCGTAGGTGGACCATTTGAAAACCTTCGTCAGATAAGGGATCTGACAGGATCAAAAAGGATTGGATTTTGTTTCGACACATGCCATGCCTTTGCGGCTGGTCACGATATCAGAACCGAAGAAGGGTGTTTGAGAACGTTTGATTCATTTGAACAGATTCTTGGATTGGAAAACCTCAAGGCATTCCATCTCAACGACAGCAAAGGAGACCTAGGGTCAAAACTGGATCGTCATGAACACATTGGAAAAGGAAAACTAGGTATAACACCTTTCAAATACATCATGAATCAGTTCAAAGAAATCCCTAAGGTCATAGAAACGGAGAAGGAAGGCGATTGGGATGTTGTGAACTTGGAATTGCTCAGATCATTGGTATAAAACATATAAAGAGATGTTTGACATGCTAGGAAAACTTGGCCAGATGAAAAAGGCCATGGAAGAGGTGAAAGCCAGGTTGGACCACATCACCGTGGTCGGCGAATCCGGAGAAGGTTCGGTAAAGGTTACGATGACCGGAAACATGGAAGTTCGGTCAGTGGAGATTCACGATCGATATCTGAATACTGACAGAAAAGAGGAATTACAAGAGCTTACCGAGCTAGCCATGAACCGTGCAGTAACCCAGGCTCGGAGTGTGATGGAGTCGGAAATGAAATCCGTAAGTCAAGGTTTCCTACCTGGTTTCCCAGGACTTTCGTGACTAAATGCTAAGTTCCAATCCGTCAAAAGAGCATTTCACGTTAGTGGGAAGCATGGAGTCAATCTCCATCTGCCTGCCCAGCTGGTGGGAAATATGAGTAAGATAAGCCTGCTCGGGATTTACTTTTTCAATAATCGCCAAGGCCTCCTCAAGATTGAAATGCGAAATATGTTTTTCGTGGCGGAGCGCGTTGATTACCAAAACACGGGTTCCGCTAAGCTTTCGCATCGTTTCATCGGGTATGTGATTCGCGTCGGTTATGTATGAGAAATCACCAACCCTGTATCCGTTCACAGGTAAGCGGTAATGTAAAACAGGCAGCGGCAAGAAATTCAACCCTCCAATAGAGAACGATTCTTCGTAGATGGTGTGCATGTTGATTTCAGGAACACCTGGATACTTGAGGTCTTCAAAAACATATGGGAATTCACGCTTCAAGGATTCCTGAACCTCCACAGATGCGAAAACATCCACCGCACTACGGTTTACGAAATTGAAAGCCCGGATGTCATCCATTCCAGCGATATGATCCTTGTGATCGTGTGTGAATACCAATGCCGAGAGACGCTTTACGCCATTCAACAACATCTGTTGTCTGAAATCAGGACCGGAATCGATTACGACGACCGTTTCACCATCCTCAATTAAAATGGAACTGCGAAGGCGTTTGTCATGAGGATTATCTGAAGAACAAACCTTACAAGGGCATGCGATAACAGGCACTCCTTGCGAGGTTCCGGTTCCTAGAAAAACTACCCTCACTTATGCGACTTCAAGTGACTGCTGCTGTGCGAGCAGGGGTTTGATTTGTTCATACTTGTCACCTTCCAGTAATCCCTGAGCACCCAATTGCCTAATGATTTCCATCATTGAGGTGATACGGCTCTCCAAAACAGTGAACTTATTAAGCATGACCAACTTGCGGTCTTCAATTACACAAAAACCTGATTTGAAATTACCCTTCTCATATCGAACCTTGTATCCATTGTCTTCCAATACGTCCTCCAACTTCGATTGCAGCTGCGCGTTGTATTTAACCATATTCAGTGTGGTTTCTTTAGGAATGTAACATCTACAAAATTAACCTTAATTCGGATGAAATCAATGATTCCAAGCACAAAAAACTGTTGGCAAAGGAAAGCTCCAACCTCCTAATAATGAATGATTAGAATAGTGGATATGCTTGGACGATTGGATAAAATTCCGTTCCTTTGCAACTTGAAATAACAGCGTGGATAAAACTCGAAAGCATAGTTCGATTCCGCTGAAAAACAAAAATTTAAATGAAAATAGGCGTACCCAAGGAAACCAAAGAGCGTGAAACACGCGTGGCATTGACACCCGAGGTGGTCAAATCCTTGGTATCAAAAGGATTTCAAATTTCAATTGAAACTGGGGCTGGCTCCGGATCATCATTTCCTGATGAGATGTACCGCGGTGCGGGTGCTGAAGTTGTTAATGATGCCAAAACCGTTTACACAGGATCCGAAGTGGTGCTCAAAGTGAATGCTCCAACCTCAGCCGAAATTGAATGGATGCCCAAGGGAAAAGCACTGATCAGCTTCATGTGGGCTGCAACCAATAAGACCTTGGTTGAATCTTGCGTCAAGGCCGGTATCACTGCATTTTCAATGGATGCCATCCCACGGATATCCAGGGCTCAAAAAATGGATGCCCTTTCATCCCAAAGCAACCTTGCCGGCTACAAAACGGTTCTCATAGGAGCCAATGCCCTCGGAAAAATATTCCCTTTGATGATGACTGCAGCAGGAACCATCAAACCATGCAAAGTGGTAATCATGGGTGCAGGAGTAGCGGGTCTACAAGCAATAGCAACTGCCAAGCGCTTAGGTGCAGTGGTATGGGTTTCTGATATCCGTCCCGAAACCAAGGAGCAAGTCGAATCGCTTGGAGGTAAGTTCATAGAGGTGCAAGCCGATGACAGTATCAAAACTGAAGGAGGGTATGTCAAAGCCGTGTCGGAAGACTTCCTGAAAAAACAGCAGGCGGTTATTGCCAAGCATGTGGCTGAATCGGACCTGGTGATCACCACCGCCCTCATCCCTGGAAAGAAAGCACCGGTATTGATAACTGAAGAGATGGTCAAGTCGATGCGTCCCGGCTCCGTGATTGTAGACATGGCCGTAGAGCAAGGCGGAAACTGTCCGTTGAGCGAATTGAACAAAACCGTTGTGAAGCACGGAGTAACCATCATCGGTGAATCAAACCTTCCGGGACTGTTACCCACAAACGCATCCGAGCTTTACGCGAAGAACATACAGACCTTCCTGGAACACCTGTCTGATAAAAACGGATTCAAGTTCGACCTCGCCGAGGAAATCACAAAAGGATCAATTATCACCCATGAAGGAAACATCATGCAGGAAAACCTCAAACAATAATCATTGAAATGGAGCAAATCATAACATATATCTCTGAACACAAGGAAATCCTGTACTTCATAATCTTGTCAGTATTTGTAGGAATCGAAGTGATTGGCAGGGTTCCAACCGTTTTACATACGCCGCTTATGAGTGGTGCCAATGCCATTCACGGGGTGGTGATTGTAGGAGCAATCATTGTGATGCTTGACGCCGACCCTAATAATATTCCCGCCTTGGCCTTAGGATTCATTGCAGTAGTGTTGGGCACGCTCAATGTAGTGGGTGGATTTGTGGTTACGGACCGCATGCTCGAAATGTTCAAAAAGAAAAAGTAAGGCACCCTTAAAGGAACCTTTGACAAAAAGACATGGAACAACATATATTAGAAATCTGTTACTTGCTGGCCTCAGTGACTTTCATTGTCGGCCTCAAGTATATGAGTAACCCTAAAACCGCAAGGATGGGGAACCTTTTGGCGGCGGCAGGAATGACAGCAGCCATTCTGGGAACTATTTTCCTATACGAAAACCCACAAGGGCTTACTTCAAGGAACAACACGAAAACCATTCTGATTTTTGCTGCAATAGCCGTGGGTACCATAATCGGATGGCTCACCGCAGTGAAGGTGAAAATGACAAAGATGCCTGAACTGGTTTCGATGTTCAATGGAATGGGCGGTGCTTGCGCTGCTTTGATCGGATTGATGGAGTTCGGACACAATGCCGGCAACACCGGACCAGTAACTGCCGTGGTGTTGGGAATGATCATTGGAAGCGTTTCCTTCTCGGGCAGTGTTATCGCATACCTCAAGCTGAACGGATCCATGTCCAAACCCATCCGACTTCCCTCATACAACATCATCAATAC
>JBEAXM010000307.1:0-3404 GCA_041159805.1 Bacteroidota bacterium | reverse complement strand
AGACTAAAAAGTCACACAGCACATTAAACAATTGCACAATAGACTGATTTTCTGAGCATTAAAGTTCATTCCACTAGCAATTGAATACAAAGCTCCCACTTAAATCAAAGCCATTTATTTTTGACAAGCTTGTGATTTCCCATTTCTGAACTGGCTTTTGCAAAAGGCGAAATGCATTCTAAATGAGCATAATCAATCCAAAAAGTGATTGATTTTCATAACTTTGCCACTACCTTAATTAAGCACACAAAAAATAAGTAAATATTTGATTATCAGACGATAGAAATGACTAGCATTCTAGGTTGTTCCAGATGGAGTTAGTGGAATGAAATACCTTTATGTGATAAAAAGTGAACAAAACGGTGACCTATATGTCGGAATAACTAAAGACTTAGAAACTCGTCTGAAAGATCACCAAAATGGAAAAAACAGATATACAAAAGGTCTACGTCCATGGAATTTGGTCCTCGTAGAAGAGTTTGAAGATTGGGAAGATGCACGGAAAAAAGAGAAATACTATAAATCAGGATTTGGAAAAGAAAAATTAAAAGAATTGCTGGCCTCGTAGTTCAATGGATAGAATAGAAGTTTCCTAAACTTTTGATACAGGTTCGATTCCTGTCGAGGCTACTAGATTGACGAGATAATTTAAAGATTGAACAGATACAGGTTCCCTGCCTGCCGGCAGGCAGGGATTCCTGTCGAGGCTACTAACCCATCTTCCCAAAAACCCCAATAATGTTCAAACGATTCGCGAGTCTGCTGCTGCGAAATAAGTTGCTTTTCACTTTGGCCGTTTTAATTGGCACAGGGTTCATGGGCTATGAGGCATCCAAGATGGAACTCTCCTACGAGTTCGCAAAAATCCTGCCCGCCGACGACCCCTCATTTGTCGAATACCAACAGTTCAAAAAGGATTTTGGGAGCGATGGCAACATCATGGTGATCGGGTTTGCCGACTCCACATTTTTCACCCTCAACAAATTCAACGACTGGTATCATCTTAGCAAGGCCATCAAGATCATCCCCGGTATCAAAGATGTGGTGTCCGTACCAACCTCCTACTCCTTGGTACGCAACGACAGTCTGCGACGTTTTGATATCGAGCCATTGATCAAACGCATCCCACGCGCCCAGGAGGATGTGGACAGTTTGCGTGACGCATTCGAACAACTCCCATTCTACGAGGGAATTGTTTACAACAAGGAGACCTCCGCAACGCTGATGGCCATCACCTTCAATAGCGGCTCCTTGGACTCGGAACGTAGGATTGAAATTGTGAACGAGGTCAAAACGCTTACTGAAGCATTTGCCATCAAACACAAGTTGGACATGCACTATTCCGGCATGCCCTATATCAGGACGCAAATGATGGAAAAGATCTCCCACGAGATGACATTATTCCTGATCCTTGCGGTATCCATCACTGCGCTCATCCTGTGGCTGTTTTTCCGCTCTGTTCGCAATGTGTTTTTCAGCATCATCATAGTTGCCATCGGAGTGGTGTGGTCTGTTGGCATCTTACAATTGTTCGGCTACAAGATCACCGCACTCACAGGACTGATACCACCCTTGATCCTGGTCATCGGTATCCCTAACTGTGTATTCCTGATCAACAAGTACCAAAGCGAGTACGTTGCACACAAGAACAAAATCAAGGCGCTGTCGCGGATGGTGGAGACGATTGGCATCACGCTGTTCCTGGCCAACATCACCACGGCCATCGGGTTCGGTGTGTTATACTTCACCGAAAGTTCCATGCTTGTACAATTCGGCGTTGTGGCAGCCATCAGCGTTATGGTGACCTACTTGCTCACCCTCATCCTCATACCCGTAATACTGTTTCTGATTCCACCACCCAAGAACCGTCATACGAAGCACCTGGAGGGAAAGCGCATCAACCGCATCCTTTCGCTGGTGGAGCATCTGGTACACAAGAAGCGAAAAGCGGTTTACATCACCACGGCAGTGTTTACAGTTGCAGGAATCATTGGAATGACGAACATTTCATTCGTCGGATATGTGGTGGATGACCTCCCCGAAAAGGATCCCGTTTATACTGATTTGAAATTCTTCGAGAAACACTTCAAGGGCGTTTTGCCTTTTGAAATCGTGATTGACACCAAAAAGCCCGACGGGGTTTTTGCCGACGATGCCAGGACCCTTTACAAGATCAAATCCCTGCAATCGGCTTTTGCAAAACACGAAGAGTTTTCAAAACCGGTCTCCATCGTTGAAGCCATCAAGTTCTCAAACCAGGCCTATCAGGGAGGTGCAAAGAAACAGTACATATTGCCTGGAATCATGAACCTGAAATCGCTTTCAGAATACTATGGAACGGTGGAGGGCCAAGACCAGCGGTTGAATGCCTTTATCGACAGCACCAAAGGTCGCACCCGAATCAGTTTCCAAATGGCAGACATCGGCTCCGATAAAACCAAAAACCTGATGGCCGAATTAAAACCCAAGGTGGATGAGATTTTTGACCCGAAGGAATATAACGTTAGCATGACTGGCCACAGTCTGGTGTTTCTCAAAAGCAACGACTATCTGCTATACAATTTACTGGAAAGTCTGATTATTGAAATCATACTCATTTCCATTGTGGGAATGGCACTTTTCCGTTCTGTACGCATCATCATACTTTCAAAACTTCCCTGTTTGATACCATTGGTTATTACCGCCGGGGTCATGGGCTTCCTGGATATCCGCTTCAAGCCTTCAACCATCTTGATCTTCAGCATTGCATTTGGCATCACCTCCGATGGCACCATATATTTCCTGACCAAATACCGTCAAGAGTTGAAGAAGCTCAGCGGCAATGCGGTCAATGCCATTAACATCGCAATACGTGACACCGGATTCAGTATGGTATACACCACCGTAATACTGTTTTTTGGTTTCATCATCTTTTCAGTCTCCAGCTTTGGTGGCACAGCAGCTTTGGGAATTCTTATTTCGATCACGCTGATCATGTCGCTGGTGACAAACCTGGTCTTGTTGCCATCAATACTGCTAACCATCAGCAACAAGAAACAAAACAAGGAAATTGTCAAAGAACCCCTTATTGATGTTAAGGACATCTAGGAGTCCAAAAGGGTAAAACCTTGAAAAGCTCATTGATGCATCCTTCTGTTGTTGAATACTATCGATATTAATTTTCGGGTTGTCAAGATTCCCAGAATGACTTAATTTTAGTGTGTTTTTGGCGAACTCCACGAACCAACACATATATTTGTAAATCAATTTGTTAATAACAAACATTCGCTTCAATAGCCGATGTGGTATTGTTTCCAATAGGGATAAAATGAGGTCTTGGATAATATTTTCACGAATTTTAATGGCATGTATGATCTTGCCATTAGGTCACTTGGTTGCCCAACCAACTAGTTTCGACCCTTCCG
>JBEAXM010000252.1:0-2936 GCA_041159805.1 Bacteroidota bacterium | reverse complement strand
AGTTGTTTTGGACATCAGGAGACGAGTATTTCGTCAACAACATCAATCAACGCTTCAAATTCCTTGAGGGCGCACCCGATTCTTTGCCTCCAATCGATACTGCAGGTATCAAAATAGGTTTGATTTTACCTCACGACAAACCTGCAGGAATGATTGCGATCACTGGCGCACGCATCATCACAATGGATGCGGAACGCAAAATCATTGAAAACGGAACCATCATCATCAACCAGAACAGGATTCAAGCCGTTGGAAACTCCTCTTTGGAAATTCCCAAAGGTGCCTTTGTTTTGGATGCGAAAGGCAAAACCATTGTTCCCGGTTTCATTGATGTACATGCCCACCTCGGAACATTCCGTCAGGGATTAAGTCCGCAAAAGCAATGGAGCTATTATGCAAACCTCGCATACGGTATCACAACTACGCACGACCCTTCCTCCAACTCTGAGATGGTATTCTCCCAGTCTGAAATGGTGAAATATGGATCCATGATCGGTCCCAGGGTGTTTTCCACAGGGTGGATACTGTACGGAGCTGAGGGGGACTATCGGGCCATCATCAATAAGCCAGCCGATGCCATGTCTGCGATACAGCGAACCTTGTCATTCGGTGCATTTTCGGTAAAAAGTTACAATCAACCACGTCGGGAACAGCGCCAGATGGTCATAGATGCTGCTCGCAAAACAGGTACCCATGTCTATCCGGAGGGCGGGTCCTTCTTCTTTCATAACCTCAGTATGATTTTGGACGGCCATACGGGAATCGAGCATAATCTTCCGATAGCAACATTACACGGAGATGTGATAAACCTCTTCAAGGCAAGCAAAACCGCCATCACCCCTACTCTCATCGTTAGCTATGGAAGTGTTTCAGGTGAATACTTCTTCTATCAGGAAAAAAACATTTGGGAAAACAAAAAACTATTGACTTTCACCCCGCGGTTTATCATCGACTCAAGAGCAAGACACCGAACCATGATACCGCTGACTGAGTATGACAATGGCCATATCCTTGTTTCGAGATCTTTGAAGCGACTGGCCGATGCGGGCGTAAGGGTCAACATGGGTTCTCACGGACAGATTCAAGGTATCGGAGCTCATTGGGAAATGTGGATGTTATCGCAAGGAGGCATGAGCAATATGCAAGTCTTGGAATGTGCCACACTTAACGGAGCTCATTACATCGGAATGGAACAAGACCTGGGGTCTATTGAGCAAGGTAAACTTGCAGACTTTGTAATTCTAGACAAGAATCCACTTGATGACATCCGAAACACAGAGACTGTTGCTTACACAGTTGCAAACGGACGTTTGTTTGATGCAAACAACATGAACGAAATTGGAAACAGATCCAACAAGAGGGGGAAATTCTATTGGGAAATGTCGAAGACAGGGTCATCATTCCCATGGCACATGAACGCTCACGGTCAAGAGGAGCAAACCGGTGTTTCGGGGTGCTGTTCGAAGCACTGATAAATCATAATCCGGCAAAGAGCGCTTTCAATTCTGTAGCTTCTGCAGGTTTCATCTTGCCTGCCAGGATCAAACTGAGTTGGCGTCTGCGTAGGGCTCCATCATAACGGGCCTTTTCCTCATCGGACTCTGGTTCAATGGAAGGAACATTGATCGGATTTCCTAGCTGGTCCACAGCCACGAAAGTGTAAATTGCTTCGTTGCATTTGCGCTTCTTTCCGGTAACCACATCCTCTACCCATACATCAATGAACACCTCCATGGAGGTACTGAAGGCGCGGGAGACCTTTGCTTGCAAGGTGACGACCTCAGCCAATCGAATAGGCTGGTTGAATGAAACATTGTTTACAGAGGCGGTAACCACCACCCTACCACAATGACGTTGAGCCGACACGGCCGCGCAGATATCCATCCAATGCAATAATCTTCCACCCATCAAATTGCCAAGGGTATTCGTGTCGTTTGGCAGCACGATTTCCGTGTTCACGCAAACGGTTTCTGATGCTTTTTTGGTTTTCATGCTGCTAATTTACATAATTAATTGATAATCAAATTCCAATAGCACAACCATATTGGAAGTCATTGTTTTGGGGAATTCAATTGATTGAGGTAAATTCACAATCCATAAAACTTAAATATGAAAGCCTCAAAATTCCACAATTTCATCATCCTGCTTTTTTGTGTTTTTTGTAATTCCGTAATAGCGGGACCAGGTGATACAACCACCATTCGTGCGCATGACAACGCCCACATGTCGTGGTGGGGATCCTACGATGCATGGGCGGTGTTTCCTTCTGCAGGTACAAGCTATCGAAGGATCAACATGGACTTCACTTTAGGATGTCCTACCAATGGTTGCTCTGACTGGGATTACACCGTTCAAGTGGAAGCGATGCGTCCCACAGGCACATTTGACTCAACTTTGGTGCAGGCACCATTGTACACCATAGGAAACTCCTCCCCTGATACCATCCGTGGAAATTCAGATCCAGTTTACCTGACTTTTTTCAATTCAGCCACTGGGCAAACTGACTCTGCGCTTGCCGGCACATTCATGGTTATGATACACAACGACCCCAATAACCCACTCGCCATAACCGATAGTGCGCAGTTTTACAACATCAATTACTACAACTACTATCACAATGCCAATGGAAGCATCATCGATTCCATTTTCATAGGATATGATACGCAGCTTGTCAACTCCTTTACCCCAACCTACAATGTTTTCGAGGTAATTGAACGAATTGAATTGGCAAGAGTGATTACCCCTTATGGCGGTTATTATCCTAACACTTGGAGAAATACCATCCAGTTTGATGTCACCGACTTGGCTCAGATTCTTCAAGACAGCGTAAAAATCCGGGCGTTTTATGGAGGTTGGTCTGATGGGTTCACAATCACACTTGATTTCCACTTCATTGAAGGAATACCACCACGAACCGTTCAACAAATACGCAATGT
>JBEAXM010000237.1:0-2856 GCA_041159805.1 Bacteroidota bacterium | reverse complement strand
GCGCAACGGGCTTTGATGTAGGTGCTGGCTTGGGCACAGTAACCGGTTTTTGCGCAATTGTCTTGGGCGCAGCAGCTGGCTTTTTTGCAACCGGCTTTGCGATCGGCTTTTTTGCAACCGGCTTTTGAACCACCTTTTTTGCCTTTGGTTTAGCAGCGGTCTTTTTTACTGCTGGCTTAACGGACTTCTTAGCCACCTTCTTGGGGGCGGCTTTTTTGACAACCTTTTTCTTGGTTGGAGCAGCTTTTTTAGCAACCTTTTTCGGAGCAGGTTTCTTTTTAGCCACCTTCTTAGGTGCGGCTTTTTTCACTGCCTTTTTAACGGGCTTTGTTTTCTTCGCTACTTTCTTCGGAGCAGCTTTTTTCTTTACGACCTTCTTGGACGCCGATTTTGCTTTTTTGACAGGCTTCTTGGCCTTCGGTTTTTTAGAAGCGCGGGTTGCCATGGCTTAGGTTATTTGAAATATGATTTTCGGAGTAAAAATAATTATTTCATTATCAAACATGGCTTTCGCAAAAAAAAATCCGAACCAGAACCCAAAAAGTTGTGCATTGCTAGTTTTCAATAACTTATAAAAACACTACCTTCGTATCAGGAATACCCAAAAACACCTATTCCAATGCCCGTAAGATCAAACAAGATACTGATTATCATATTTTTATCATCCTTATCATGGATCGGTTGTCAGAAAGATCCGATCCTTCAGCCAATTGAAAACGGGAACCCTGTTATTACCCCAAAAACCAAGGCATCCATCACCTTGATTCAGCTAAACGGCCATCCCGAACTAGACCTTACAGGTAATTTGTGGGATGTTATCGATTCTACCACCCTGGATACCATGGGACGGCCTGATGTGTTCTTTAATATCAGCCCAACTGGAAACACCACACCTGTTATCTGGAGCCAAAACTCTCACTTTTTGAATTGTGGGATGACGGATACGCTTGTTTACACCCTGGTTCAACCGTTCCAAGTGGAGCCGTTTGGAACCACCCTTGCAGTCAATTTATACGACTACGAATTACCAGATTCAACCTTCATGGAAACGTTGGACTTTTTCATTGGCGAATATCCCGATCCAACAAACCCTTACCCCGATTACGTTACCCAAACCAAAAACGGTTATACGGTGACCATCGGAATCAAGTGGGAGGAATAAAAAAAGACCAGGCACATGCCTGGTCTTTTGCATATCGCTTATTCTAACATCAAGAAAGCATCTTTGCTTTGATGTATTCGCGGTTCAAGCGTGCGATGTTGGATACACTGATCTGCTTTGGGCATTCGGCTTCACATGCTTCGGTGTTGGTGCAGTTGCCGAATCCTTCCTCATCCATCTGCTCTACCATTTTTATCACACGTGCATCACGCTCCACCCTACCCTGAGGTAGCAATGCGTATTGCGAAACCTTGGCCGACACAAAGAGCATGGCCGATGAGTTCTTGCAGGCAGCTACGCATGCACCACAACCAATACAGGCAGCCGACAAAAATGCTTCGTCAGCGTCCTCCTTGGGCACCGGAATGGAATTAGCGTCGGGCACACTACCGGTGTTCACCGAAACGAATCCTCCTGATTGTTGGATGCGATCAAACGCCGAGCGGTCAACCACCAGGTCTTTCAATACAGGAAACGCCTTTGATCTCCACGGCTCGATCACAATGGTGTCGCCATCCTTGAACGTACGCATATGCAGTTGGCAGGTAGTAACACCTTTCAGCGGTCCATGTGCACGACCGTTGATATACATGCTACACATGCCGCAGATACCTTCTCTGCAGTCGTGATCGAAGGCAACCGGGTCTTTACCCTTCTTGATCAAGTCCTCGTTCACCACATCCATCATCTCCAAAAACGACATGTCTGGTGAGATGCCTGAGGCCTGATAGGTTTCAAATGCACCTGGAGTTGAGGTGTTTTTCTGCCTCCACACTTTGAGGGTAAGATTCATATTTCCACTCATGACAATTGGTGTTTCAATGGTTATTTGTAAGAGCGCTGCGAACGCTTCACGGTTTCATAATTCAATTCCTCCTTGTGCAACCTTGATGGCGAGTCCACTCCTGTGAACTCCCAGGCAGCCACATAAGCGAAGTTGTCGTCATCGCGCAGTGCCTCACCTTCGGGTGTCTGGTATTCCTCACGGAAGTGTCCTCCGCACGATTCACGACGATGTAACGCATCCTGCATCATCAGCTCCCCAAGCTCAATCAGGTCCGCCACTCGTCCTGCCTTCTCGAGGTTCTGGTTCAACTCATCTCCAGAGCCAGGCACCATGATGTTCTTCCAGAAGTCCTGGCGCAATGACTTGATCTTTTCAATGCCTTCCAGCAAACCCTTTTCATTACGGGCCATACCACAGTGGTTCCACATGATGAGGCCTAGTTCGCGTTGGAAGTCGTGCGAAGTCTTGGATCCTTTAACTGACAAGATGCGATCCAAGATGCCACGAACTTGCTGTTCCGCTTGATCAAACTCAGGATGGTCGGTTGTGATGGGCTTGCGCTCCTCGCCGGCAAGGTAATCGCCTATGGTGTATGGCAAAACGAAGTAGCCATCAGCCAATCCTTGCATGAGTGCGCTTGCTCCCAAACGATTGGCACCGTGGTCGGAGAAGTTGGCCTCGCCACATGCATATAATCCGGGAATCGTGGTCATCAGGTTATAATCAACCCAAAGGCCTCCCATGGTGTAATGCACTGCAGGATAAATGCGCATCGGAGTCTTGTATGGGTCTTCGCCGGTAATCTGCTTGTACATGTCGAAAAGGTTGCCATAACGGGCCTCAACTGCTTTTTGTCCCAGGCGATTGATCGCCTCCGAGAAATCGAGGTATACAGCCAATCCACTTG